>CALRRX020000106.1:0-8354 GCA_943370675.1 Reyranella massiliensis 521
CAAAAGGGGATTTTTTACCTCCTCAATGGTGATCTGGAACTGCTTGAAAATAATCCTGAAAAGGCGCTTAGTTTTTACCAAACTGCCTTGGTTCAATTACATCCTGATTTTGATCAAGCGGATCCTTTTACTAACCCTGAACAGTTGATTTTAGGCATGGGAGCCATGACTCTCTTTGAAGCTTTGACCAAAAAGGCAAAAACGGCTTGGCTGATTTATGATAAAAAGCAATCCGAATCGTGGTTTCAACTAGGTCTTGATACTTGGGAAAAGGCATTTTCCTTGGCTCGATTCATTGCGCTTAATTATGACAACGAAGAGGCTCGAGTCTTTTTGGGAGATAAAGTCCAATTGGCCTATCAGAATGCTATCGAGATGCTTCTAGTACAATATTCGACCACATCCAAGACTGACCTGATGAAAAAGGCCTTCCTTTGGGCTGAGGAAAGCAAGTCAGAAGGACTCAAAATTGGGGCGATGGAAGAGGCTAAAAAAAGATCCTTAGGCTTGCCCCGAAACCTGATTCAGGAAGAAAAGAACATTCTCTTTTCTATTTCCAGAAATTACCAAAAGCAACTGGATTCCCGAGACGCCAGTCTTCAGAATCAGTTGGAGCAAGAATTGGTTGACTTAAAGGTGCAGCTCTCCAGACTTAGAGAAAAGTTTAGGAGCTACCCGGGCTATATCTCGGAGGAGGAACAGGTTTTTTCTTTGGAAAAATTACAAGCGGACTTACCCGATGAATATGGCGTTCTGTCTCTTTTTAACTCAAGGGAAAACCTGATTTTATTCTGGATAGACAAAGGGGAGTTTCTGTGGAAAGTCTTACCCAAGAAGGAAATTGAATCGGACTTGCTCCAAAAATGGACCGAGGGGATTCAATTCTCCAGTTCTGCCTCTCGTTACCGGACGGAGGAGGTTATTACCCGATTTTCCAAACAAGTTTTGGAACCTTTCGAAGAGCAATTGGATCAAGTGGATGAGCTGCTGCTGATTCCTCATGGGGTTTTCAATTCTTTTCCATTTGAGTTACTTCCCTTGCCTTCAGGTCAACTGCTTTTGGAGGAAAAAGCGCTGAGCTACCAGTTTTCATGTCGGTTTATTTCTCCTGTTTGGAAAACGGTAGATCAAACTTCGATGCTAGCTTTTGCACCTTTCTCAGGCATTGCCCAGGAAAGCGCTAAAGGTTTTTCCTTGCTTCCCGGATCTGAAAAAGAAATCGAGGAACTGAAAGGTGCGCAATTTTTGGGGGAACATGGAACCAAGCAGGTGTTTTTGGAAAAGGCTTCCAAGGCAAAAATAATCCATCTGGCGACGCATGCTGTGGCTTCGTCAGAAGATCCCAATGAAGCATTTGTGGCCTTTTATCCGGAAGAAGATGAATTCAGGATGTTTGCCCCTGAGCTTGCTTTTCAAAATTTAGAAGGTGTGGAGCTGGTCTACTTGAGCGCCTGCGAGACGGGCAGCGGCAAGCAGAGTTCTAGCGAGGGACTCATCAGTTTGGCCAGGAGTTTTGCGATTGCAGGTGCAGATCAGTTGGTGATTTCCCAATGGGTGAGTGAAGATCAGGTATCTGGATATCTTTCCTCGCGATTTTACCAACATGCCGAAGAGGGGAATACCTATTCCAATTCCCTCAGACTTGCCAAACTTGACTTGTTGGCCGATCCTAAAATGGCCCAATTTCATCATCCCTTTTATTGGACCAATTATCGGATCATCGGTCAGCCGGAAGACGCTTCCGGAAAAAACCGACTCTTCCTTTGGGTGGGAGCTATCCTTCTTTTGGCAATACTCGGAAGCTGGTTTGCATATCATTACGATCGACTGAAAGCACGGGCTTAGCATCAGCAGGCTTCTTCATCAGTCTTTCAATTTTTCTCAGGGAAAGCATCCCTTTTTCAATGATTTCAGGTGCTTTGACCACATTTCGGATCGCAGGCACCAAAGCACCTAGCACCAACAGGTAAGCCAACAAATCTCCCGGGCCTGTAGGCTGAGAATATACCCAAGAAGAGAACAGTAGGAAACCAATCATGATCGGAGCGAGCACATTGACTGAGGCATGGCGCAGTGATTCCAGATGCTGGTAGGCCAGATTGCTTTCAAGCACTTCATCGTTTTTCCGCTTCAAGGCTCTTATCGATTTTTCCACTTTTTGGTTTTCATGAAGGCTCTTTTGCTTGCTAAAAGTCTCCGTGACAAAATGTAAAAGTTCATTTTTTCTTGTTCGTCGCTCTGGCACTAGCTGCATTTGCTTTTGATCCAGCCACCTGAAGAATGGAACCGCTAGAGCTGCCAAAATCAACAAAAGAATAGTCCAAGCAGGGTTCAGCCAAAAAAGAAGTACCAATCCAGTCCCCAAAAAAAGTAGATCTCTGATCCCTCGATGGATGCCCTGGACCAGGAGGTTTCTAACCGGTTGCAAATCGCCACTGTATCTGAGCAGGTATTTGCTGAAAGGTCTGCTTTCGAAAAGTGCAGGGTTCCACCGCAGTTGCCTACGATACATTTTGGCCAATAGGAAATGGGTAAATCTGTCTACGCTTTGGTTGATTCCCTTTCGCTCGATGTATTGAAGCAAAAATTTCAAAACGATGACACTTCCCATTACCCAAAAGAACGTGTCCAAATGAGCTATTTTCAATCCGGATTTTTCCAAGAGAACAGTTTTACTTAGTTCACTTTGAAAATGAAGGTCAAAAAACCAACCCACCATCAAACTCAGGAAGAAGGTGCAGATGCTGCCAAGCCAGCCCAAAGCAAGATAGACTCCTGCTTTGGGATACTTGCCAAACCAATCTCTTCGGATTGTCCGATTTTTGATCCAGTTGATCATAGAGGATGGATATTAAGTCAGTCAGGCTTGAAGTTGTGACAGATTGGACTGGATCATAGGCCATTTTCCTTGAGCAAGGTTTTCCAAGGTCAAAACTGGCATATAGAGCAGGCTCATTTCCTCGAGAAGGAATTCATT
The DNA here is from genome assembly GCA_943370675.1 of Reyranella massiliensis 521. Classification (GTDB taxonomy): domain Bacteria; phylum Bacteroidota; class Bacteroidia; order Cytophagales; family Cyclobacteriaceae; genus Algoriphagus. The sequence continues at coordinate 2,978 of CALRRX020000106.1, forward strand.
CACCTCTTTGATCAATAGGGGACTGGCGGTAAAAAGTCCGGAAAGTGCAGTCGGCATCATGCCCCAGCGCTGTAGAGTCTGCACCCCATGAAGGGCGGCCAAACTGTCTCCCGCAGAGAACACCACTTGGTGAATGGTACTCATAAAGATCGAATTGTTGAGCAGCATGCGGGTTTCTCTCTGGAAAAGTCCATCTGCGATCTCGATGACGACATACTCCGGTTGGTAAGGCAATACGTCTTCTAAAAGGGATTCATAAAGATTCAGCAACTCAATCTCCGAACGGAGGTAGGTAGAAGGATAGCCATACTTGGTGAAATCGATCGCCACGGTGGCACCCATATCGTAAGCTAGGTTTTTATCTTTTGGATAGGCTGTGCCTGTTAGCTTGATGTAGGCAGATTTTATCCCTTGCTGCGCAAATCCATGGCAGAGGTAAGCCGCAGTGGTGGTTTTGCCACTGTCCATCGAGGAACCTAGGGAAAGGATCACCTTGGTTTTGGAAGCAGCTGCTCCATTAAATCGACGAAGTTTGTGTGCATTTTCTTCAATCGTATTGATCACTTTTCCATTAGCATCGGCTGCCATTCCAATTAGTCTAAGTCGAGTTGGTCCTTCCTCCTCAAATTTGGCATGGCTGGACTCCACGATTCCCATGACTCCTCCTCCTCCGAGCATGTGATATTCTTCAAGAATGGTTTCAGGGACATATCCTTCAAACTGATTGGTGGCATATCTGGCTCCGAATACGCCAAGTACACGATCCCCAGCAGTGATGGTCAAGTTTCTTCCCAGGCTTTGGATTTGGGTATGCTTTCCGATTTCGAGAACTTCAAAAAGTCCGACATCACCTGCTTTGAAAGGCTCGTTTTGAGGTAATTCCTCCTGGCTAATCAGGTGGTCGAAAGCAACAGTGGCACAGGTCATTCCTTTTTTGATGCGATTTTCCATGGGTCTTGATAGTTGATTTTTAGTAGATAGTGTTTAGAAATTGATAGGTAAGAATCCGTCGCCTCCATTCCCTTTTAGCTGATAGGTTAGGGAGACTCCAATGATGTGTTGATTGTTAAATGGTCTTTGGATGCGTCCCGTATTCGGATTGAGGACATTGATTTTGTTGGTCTCAGAGAGCACTAGGTTAAATTCGTGCTGGTTCATGTAGTAGACCGACAGTCGGATAGGGTCTGAGATTTTGAAGTTGAAGTTGGCCATGATCCGACCTCTATGCAGACCGTTGGAAGCTTTTCGGGCGATTTCTTCATTCTGCTCATTGAAGTATCGGATAGGGGCACCGCCGATATTATAAAAGAGCGCATAAGTGAGGGAAGGGGCGACTTTGAGAAAATCCAACCTTTTGCGTAAGCCCAGTCTGGAGGAGTAGATGACTCTGTAATCAAATCTTGATTCCTGCCGATTGTGAGATTCCAGCTGAATGCTATTTCTCAGGACAAATCGTTTGTCTAGAGTCATTCGATGTGTTCCTTCCGCCATGACTCTAAAAGTGGTTTTGTTGTCATTGGGTAGATTCATCCATGCCGATCCCAATTCAAAACTCCAATCCTTGCTGTATTTGTAATTGAGGCGGAGGGAGTACCAATTGAATGAGGTAGAAACGGGTGAGTCTGAGAGGTCCAGCGATTTCATGTAGGTTCCTCTCAATCCCAAATCTTTGGCTAGTGGAAGTCCAATGCTGTAGCTGTTCCACACGCGGGTTTCGTATTGTCCAAAGGATGGAGTGGGCGCTGTGAGCAAAAGAAGAAGTACAAGTAGATAGGCAAGTGGTCCGAATTTCATAAGGTTGGCTTTTATACTTCTTGGTCGAAGCTGCTTCCCTTTATGTAATCGGGTTATGGAAAAAAAATTGATTTTTTATGGTTGATGATTTTAGGGAAAAGGACCATCCTCTTTTTCTTGGTTAAGCCTTTTACCTAGCTTAAGTGCCTAACGGCACAAAAGCTCAGGTGATTTTAAAAAAGATGATTTAAAACTCTTGGCACTCTGTTTTACAAACAGGTCCCGTAGGGATCAAAGCTCTGTAGCAAACAGAATAAAAATGTAGGATAAGGTAGTCCCATCGGGACGATACAATTCATCTATAATTAGGTGTAATGTTTACACCAAGCTCAAGTGCCTAAGGGCACAAAATAGTAACTGTTGAAGATGAAATCATTTCAAAAATAATGGCACCCTAATTCTTGAATTGATCCCGTAGGGATCAAAGCTCGGTAGCAAAAAAAAATAAAAATAAACGATATGTTCGTCCCATCGGGACGATACAATTCATCTATAATTAGGTGTAATGTTTACACCAAGCTAAAGTCTCCGTAGAGGACAAAGCTCGGTAATCCCATCGGGACGACACAAAAAAAGGCGCCTTTTGGGCGCCTTCTTGGATAGGGTGATTCACTTTGCTTATCTCATTTTCAATTCAATCTCACTGGAAGCTTTGATTTTTTCCTCTACCACTCTGTAAATCGTACGGTTGGTATTTCTATTGATCAAAAGAACTCCGCTGGTCAATTGTGCTGCATCCATAGTGGCAGGGCTAATGGTCGAAAACCAACCTCTTGCATCGATTTGAAGAAGAGCGAGTGGGTTATTTACATTGTCAAGGAAGAACAAATCGTCATCGTCTTCACCTTCTAATTCCACTTCAAAATCGATGTCGTCATCATCGTCACCAAAGAGTTCAAATTTAAATGGAACTGATCTGCCATCAGAATAAGTATAGGTTCCTTCTAACTGGATAGAAGGCTGGTTTTTATTGTCGATCAGGTCGATTTCTACTTCTACCTCTTCATAGTTTCCGGCAGGGATAGCGATAAAAAAGTCAGCATTGGAATCAAGCTCATCGAAGTTGATTTTTTTGATCTCAGGAAACTTGAACTCCATTTCTTTTTCAAATTCTCTTCCTGCTTCATCCACCCCTGAGGTTTCTAATTCAAGCTTTTTCACTTGTAAAAATCCTGAATTGATGTCCAATCCAGTGCTGGCAAGTCTTGCGCCGCTGTTACCGGCTGTAGATTTGAGTTTGACACCCATGCCTATTTTTACTTCTCCTGTACCCAAGGTGTCTGGAGTGTTTTCGTCAGTACAGGAGGAAGTTACCATTCCTAAAGCGGCAATTGCCAAAGCGTAAAATCTGTGAGTAGTTTTCATTGTTGATTGGATTTGTTTTCCATTTGTAGCACCTAACGTCAAAAATGTAACCGCCAGTTTGAAAAAAAATAAAAAAACCTTCTCAAGAGAAGGTTTTTATGTGATAGTGTATTGAAAATCAATTTTTTAATTTCAGAATAGAAAGTTTGATTAAATCCATTTCTCCAAAATTACCATGATAGGTATGTTGCTCATCATTCAGGATTTTATGGATTCGTTCGGAAGCACGATCGATTTGATCGCTGCTAAGATAGACTTCTACCAGGTAATAATCCACCTGATCGGCAAACTCGGAAGTTTGATTTTTTTGGTTCGTGGCTTCCAAGCTTAGTAAGGTTGCTTCCGCTTTTTGAAGCTCATTCAATTCCAGGTAGGACAAGCCTACTAGCAAACTTACCTCTCCATTAAATGTGTCTGATTTTTCCCCGAGGGCTACGACACCTTGGAAGTCCTTTTTGCGAAAGGCCTCTTGAATCGCTGTCAGCGCGTTTTCAGAAGATCGCATCACCGGAATCTGATAATCTACCTGATTGGAGGTGATGCTTTCAGGTGACACGCTGATGAGGAGAAAAGCTCCTAATCCGATCAACAGGATGGTCAAGGAAGCTGCGATTCGCTTAGTCCAAACAAAGAAATCGCTTGAACCTCCGCTGATAGGCTTCACCTTGGTTTCCTGATCCCTTTCTGATAAAAACTCTGCTTGTGCCTGTTGGATCATCGTTTTCCACCCTGCCAATTCGATGGCTTCCCTTGAGATTTTCAAGGCTTCCAATTCGGACTGAAGAGCCAGGTCAGTTTTGATCTCTTCTTCGAGTTGTTTTGCTCTATCGGCAGGCAGCTCTCCGTAGAGGTAGGCTTCCAATTCTTCCAAAGAATAATTCTCATTCATGGCGTAGTGCTTTTTGTAGGTGTTTGGTAAGGGACTCGGAAGATTTTACTTGTTCGGTCAGGGATTGGAGACACTTGTATTTTTTATTTCGAAGGACCTGTTCGGAGCTGAAGTCCAACTTTTCGCAGATTTCTTTCATGGGCAGTTCCTCGTAGTAAAACATCGTGAGCACCTGCTTGCATTTTTCTCCCAGCTTTTCGAAGAGATCCATCACAAACTTCAGGCTTTCGTTTCGACTGATCTGCTCGGAGATGCCTAGGTCCAATTGGTCTTTTTCACCTTCGTAGCGTTCGTGTCGGGCTTGGGTACTTTTTCTTTTTCTCAATTCCGTGATCCAGGCATTTTTGCAGATGCTGTACAAAAAGGACTTGATGGAGGCTTCTCCTCTGAATTTTTCTTCTCGTACCATTTTTACAAATACCAGCATGACTTCCTGAATGATATCGGCCGCGTCTTCTGCCAAACCTGAATTGGTCGTAATCAAATGTTCCAGCATCCCATAATGCTGACTGTAGAGTTGACTTATGGCCTGATTAGGGTTGGTTTTGGTTTTTATCTGTTCCAAAATTTCCTGATCAGTCAGGTTTCGGCTAAGCTTCATCGGCTTGTTCGTTTCTTTGTCGAAGTTGAAAATCAAAATGTAACCTCAATATCTGAAAATTTACTTTGGCTTTCCAAAAGGAGGTTTTCTTGGTCAGATAAGCAGTTCGGCTTACCTTTAGTTTAGTTTTTCTGCCCACTTATGAAAATCACCAAAGACCTCTACCAAAGCAACCTTGTCCTTCTGACTGATTTCTACCAGCTTACGATGGCCTATGCCTACTGGAAATCAGGAAAAGGAGAACAGGAAGCGGTATTCAATCTTTTCTTTCGGAAAAATCCATTTGAGGGAGGTTTCACACTAGCAGCCGGCTTGGACTATGTGGTGGATTTTTGTAGAAATTTCAAATTTGACGCAGCAGACTTGACTTACCTCCGGGAAATGAAGCAAAAGGATGGTTCGCCTGTGTTCGAGTCCGGTTTTTTGGATTACCTCAAGGGGATGAAATTCACCTGCGACATCGACGCGGTGGAGGAGGGCACGGTCGTCTTTCCCAATGCACCTCTGATTCGGGTCAAAGGTCCTTTGATTCAGTGCCAATTGCTGGAAACTCCACTTTTGAACATCATTAATTTCCAAACCCTGATCGCCACCAAAGCTGCTCGAATCAATCTGGCAGCTCAAGGTGCGCCTGTGTTGGAATTTGGGCTTAGGAGGGCGCAAGGGATCGACGGTGCACTGGCTGCCAGTCGAGCGTCTTATATCGGAGGATGTACCTCGACGAGTAA
>CALRRX020000107.1:0-8256 GCA_943370675.1 Reyranella massiliensis 521
GATGGACCTTAAGTATTATTGCTTCAACGGGGTATGCAAACTGATCTTTTACTACAAAGACCGATTTGGAACGCATCCCGCCCGGATCTTTTCCGACCCCCAAGGCAATCCCATCCAGAGCTTCCAGTCGATTGGTCTTGGGATGCTAGACGAAGTACCAAAGCACGAAACCCATCCCCGCATGCTGGAGCTTGCCGAGCAACTCAGTCAGGGATTCCAATACTGCCGGGTAGATTTCTATTCTGTGGAGGGAAAAGTTTACTTCGGCGAACTGACTCACTATACAGGCGCAGGAATGGATAAGCTGGACTCCTACCAAATGGACCTTGCACTTGGTCAGCTTTGGCTGCCGGAAAACAAACACAAATCCCTGCTCGAACTGTATCAGGAAGTATGCAGTGGTTAGTAGTCAGTGTTCAGTAGTTAGTGGTCAGTAGCTAATGGTCAGTGAAAACAGGCAACTGATTACTAAATAGGTATTCTTTAAAGCAAAAAACTTTGCGACCTCTTCTTATCCCTTTGTGCACTCTGCGGCAAAAAACCTTAGAGCCCTCTTCTTATCCCTTTAAGCCCTTCGCGGTTAAAATACTTAGAGCCCTTTGCGGTTAAAGATCGCTTCGGCGCAGCCAACTTCCGCAATTACCAAAAGCTATAGCTGCCCCTCGCGATGACGACCACTGACTACTTACTGACCACTGTTCACTGACCACTACTTCGTGTTCCTTCGCGGTTCTTCGTGGCAAAAAACCTTAGTGCTCTCTTCTTATCCCTTTGTGCCCTTCGCGGTTAAAATATCTTTTAACTTTCTTTATAAAAAAAATTTGGAAATCAAGACCTTATTCGATCAAGTATCTGATTCTTCGGAAAGTACCTATCGTATTCCGAAAGGAATAGAATTGATTGTAAAAAATAAGGAGCAAATCATAAAACTGTGTCAGTACTATCAAGTAGAAGAATTTTTTGTCTTTGGATCATCCTTGGAACATCATTTCTCAGCTGAAAGTGATCTTGATTTTATAGTAAATTTCAAAAAACTGCCATTCGATATTTACACAGATTACTACTTTGGATTACATGAAGAGCTTGAAAAAATCTTTCATAGAAAGGTAGATCTCATTACAGTGAACTCTTTGGAGAATAAGTTTTTTAAAGAAAAGGTATTCCAAACCAGAAGACTTCTTTATGCTTCTTGAAGAAAAAAAGCTGTTGTTGGATATTCAGGTGGCAGTAAATTCTATTTCGGAGTATTTAGGGGAAACACGTGATTTCACGGTTTTTCAAAGCAAAAAAATGCTCAGAAGGGCAGTCGAAAGAGAGCTCGAAATCATTGGGGAAGCGACAAATAAGCTACTCAAGATTAATCCAGATATACCCATTTCTGAGGCTAGACGAATTGTGAACCTTCGAAACTGGGTGATTCATGCCTATGACTCTGTTGATTATATTATTATTTGAGGAATCGTAAATAAAGATATTCCATTGCTTAAATCTCAAGTAGATAAGTTGCTATCTGCTCTATAACAGATGAAAGTCTTAAAAAGAGCTAGCATTTCTTCTTGTAAACTCTCAAAGCCTGAATTTCAAAAAGTCTCTGAAGTCACTTTACGGCTTCAATCCTATTCTATCTAATTCTTCGTGTTCCATTGAGGACTTAGCAGTTAAAAGTTGATTTTACTTGTTTCGACGACCTCCCTACGGGAGGCAGGCCCGACAACCTGACAACCCGACAACTGGACAACTTCTTACCCCTTTGTTCCCTTTGCGGTTAAAGATCGCTTCGGCGCAGCCAACCTCCGCAATTACCAAAAGCTATAGCTGCCCCTCGCGATGACGACCACTGACTACTTACTGACCACTGTTCACTGACCACTACTTCGTGTTCCTTCACCGTTCTTCGTGGCAAAAAACCTTAGAGCCCTCTTCTTATCCCTTTGCGCACTTAGCGGCTAATAAACTTAGAGTTCTCTACTTATCACTTTGAGCCCTTTGCGGCTAAAAGTTGATTTAACTTACTTCGACAACCAGACAACCAGACAACTCGACAACCAGATACTTCGACAAGCTCAGTACAGACAACCAGACAACTCGACAACCCCGAACCCCCAACCCAAAAGATGCACCTCTCGGTCATCCTACCCAACTACAACTCAGGCGAACTGCTGGAAAAAACCCTCACCAGCATCTTCGAATCTCCCTGTACCTTCAGCCTGGAAGTTCTCGTCATGGACAACCTCTCGGCTGATCGACCGCTCGACATCATCCAGCGCTTTCCCACCGAGCAGATTCACTTTCACTCTGAGGCAGACGCTGGGATTTACGATGCGATGAACAAAGGAATCCAGCGCGCTAAAGGAAAATGGCTGATCTTCCTTGGAGCAGGGGATGAACTCATCATTGACAGTGTCAACCAGCTCCCGCTCGACTCTGATACCTACAAGATGATCTACGGCGATGTGTACCTCGTCCGATCCCAAAAAACCTACGACGGCCCCTTCGACTTTCTCAAGATGACAGATCGAAATATCTGCCACCAAGCCATTTTCTACCATGCTAGCGTATTTCGGCAACTCGGGGGCTTCGACCTGCGCTACCCGATTATGGCGGATTACGTGTTCAACCTCTCGGCTTTTGTGGCCATGGGACACTTGATTCACTACGTACCACTGACCATTTCCAGGTTTCTGGGTGGAGGGGTGTCAGAAACCGCCCGAGATCCTATCTTTCACTACCACAAGTTCCGAATCATCAACCAAGTAGTGCTCAAACACCCAAGCCTCTCCGGACTATGGGAACTCATGCGCTATAATGTGATTCACTCTGGGAATTTCTTGAAGGCTAGGATGAAATGATTGTCCAAAAACTTGTTTTCTATTATTCTATGCTGGTAAATCAAAACAGGTTTAGGTCAAATAATAGAAAAGCAACCCTTGAAAGAACAGAGCATTTTGAAATCTGTTAAAATTGATTTTTGATAATACTACTAGTTATTAAATGTAAAAAGATTAAAGACTTAGAATTTGAATTTTAAAAAACTATTCTTTCACAAAATTACTCTGCAAAAAAGGAACACAATAGGTAGATTTTTGAATCGAGTTTCAATTTCAATTAGAAACGCTCTTGAGAATAAAATGAATGATAATGAGCTTAGTGGTGAATACCGAGTTCTTAGAATTTTAGCCAAAAGTAAGCCAAAAGTAGTCTTTGATGTAGGAGCGAATGTTGGGAATTGGACCAAAGAATTGAAAGCTTATTCACCGAATTCTTCGGTTTTTTCCTTTGAACCGGTTCCTCAGACCTTTGAAAAGCTAAGTCAGAATTTAAATAATCGTCCGAAAGTAAGTCTCCATCAAATGGCTTTATCAGAGGAAAGTGGAAGTATAGATTTTAATTTCTATCCTTTCAATTCTTATTTTTCTTCTATTTATCGAACTGAATTGGATCCCAATTTTCATACTATATCAGTCGACACAATTTCCGGTGATGAGTTTTGTGATCTAAATGACATTTCCGAAATTGATTTGCTAAAGATTGATGTGGAAGGTGCGGAAAATAAAGTACTGGCAGGATTTTCTAAAAGACTTAAAGAGCAGAAAATTAAAGTAATTCAGTTTGAATATGGACCTTTTAATGTTGATTCACATTTTTTGCTGAAGGACTTTTTTATACTTCTGGAGGGAAATGGCTATCGAATTGGAAAGATTTATCCCACTTGGATAGATTGGTCGGGATATAGTGTTGAAAAAGAAAACTTCATTCTTTCAAATTTTTTAGCAGTATCCTTGAAAGGTACCTCAATTTATGAAGACCTAGAAAATGGCTAATACAGTAATCACAGTTAAAAATCTCTCAAAGAGATACCGTGTTGGTTAAGAAAATGATTAAAAAATCAGATTTGTTAAAAGTTGGTTTTATCACAGTAGGATTTTTTATATTATTATCCTCTGCTTTTAAAATTTATGCCTCACCCAATGGTTGGTTGACTCATGATTCATTTGAATATTTGAACCATGCTAACAATATAAATTTTTTTTCAATTTTCCGAGCATGTGATCCTGTTTCAAATAGCAGTAGTTTTTTTTCTACTTGGCCTATTGGGTATCCATTAATTATTTCGATAGTCTCGTTTCTTACAGGTTTGAATTCTTTTTTTTCTTCTAAATTATTAAATTATATATTATTCTAGGGTTTTATTTTTACAATAGTGGATGGAAAAACAATTTTTTAATATTCATGATTTTTTCCATATATTCAATTTCATATTTAACTACTAGTATTTCTGAATTTTGTTTTATTTCCTTGAGTATTATTTTCTTAATAGAATATAAAAAGAATGGATTTAACATGTGGTTGGTTGTTATTGGATGTCTGGTGTTTTTGTTTCGCTATTTAGGTATTTTTTTATTATTATATATATTTTTGGAATTTCTGATTGGTAGGAGAAAGGATGATTTGAAGCTGTTGTTGTGTATTGGTTTTTTTATCTTTTTTTATTTGATTTTTATCAAACTAAATACTGGTTTTATTTCTGGTGCAAATAGAGTGGGGACAAGTGACAGTAGATTTAGCACTTTGTTTGAGATTATTAAAAGTTTTTTCACCTTATTTAGTTTTTTTGAACATAAGAATATCGATGGGAAATTTAGTGGATTTTTGTATTATATAGGTTTTTTGTTTATTGTTCCAATATTTGTTTGTTTTTTTCAGTATATTAAAAAAGTTCGGCATTTGAGTCATTGGATTTTATTTGGATTTGCTTATTTAATATTATATGTTTTGATAGTAATTATTCCAGATTGGAGACATGTTAATGAATCTATTCCGAATCGATTTTTGCTACCTGGTTTTTTATTTATTTTGATAGGTGTATTAAAATCTGTTTCAATTAATAGGATTACCTATGGGTTTATTTGTATAGGAATTTTATTGTCTTTTTCTTTCAATGGAGTTGTTAAACCTTTGATGGACTTAAAAAAATACAATGGTCTAACCTATTTTGTCAATATAAGTAATATTAAAGATGAAAAGAATCCGGCAATTAATCCTGAAAAACATTTAAAATATTTAATGCTTTGTGAATTCTAGATGTCAAATTCAGTAATTAAAGTATCATCTTTAAGTAAACGGTATCGTCTAGGACTCGAAGGAAATAAGTCGAATACGTTGCTTGGCAAGATTTCTAAGTTGATCTATTCACCATGGGAAAATCTAAAAAGACTGCGGGACTTAAATCGATTCGGGAAAGAAGATGAATCAATCTTTTGGGCTTTAAATGATGTCTCATTTGAAGTTAAGGAGGGTGAGGTTTTAGGAATTATCGGAAAGAATGGAGCTGGTAAATCTACTTTGCTAAAAATCCTTTCTCAAATTACGGAACCTACTTCAGGTAAGATAGAGATCCATGGACGGGTAGCTTCTCTATTGGAGGTAGGAACGGGATTTCATCAAGAACTTTCTGGACGTGAAAACATCTATATGAATGGAACCATTCTCGGAATGACACGCCGTGAGATATACTCCAAGCTGGATGAAATCATTGATTTCTCTGGGGTGGAGAAGTTTATCGACACTCCGGTCAAGTTTTACTCTTCTGGGATGAAAGTTCGATTGGGATTCTCAGTTGCCGCACACCTCGATCCAGAGATTCTAATCATCGACGAAGTGTTGGCTGTTGGTGACTATGAATTTCAAAAAAAGTGCTTAGGTAAGATGAAGGATGTGAGCCGGAATCAGGGAAGAACAGTTCTTTTTGTTTCCCATCAAATGGATGCCATTACTCGGCTTTGCTCCAAGGTTCTAATGTTGAAAGATGGACAAATAAATTACGAGGGAAATCCATCTAAAGCAGTCAAAAAATATTTGGGTGCGGATGAAAATGAATCTGGAGCGAGGGTAGTCTTGCAAGTTAATCAAGGGAATCAGCTAACAGGTATCAAAAAGATAGAGATTAAATCAAATGATGCTCTACTTGAAAATTATGCTGATGTGAGAGATGAAATTCAGATTGAAATTACCTTTGAGGTTTTCCAAGATGGATTGATTGTCTCTCCCGGTATTAATGTCCATAATGAGGAAGGGGATCATTTATTTACATCTCACCATGTGGATTATATGGTGAATCCCGCCTCATTGTATATAGGGACTTATCAGGCAAGTGTTACTATTCCTTCGCATTTTTTCGCTGAAGGGGTAATTTATTTTTCTGTTGCCTTAATGAGGTATGATCCATTTACTGTTTACCAGCACGAAGAAAAAATCATTTCCCTCTCTATTGTTGATTCAGTTGATGGATCTTCAGCTAGGGGAATTTATGCCGGATATTTTCCCGGGTTGATTCGGCCAAAACTTCAGTGGGAAAAAATTCAAGAAATCAATTCATAAATGTTTAAGAAGATAAAATCCTTCTCTCTAAAGGGAGTAGATAAAGGCCATCACAAGGTTACCTACAAGGGAGTTCCTTGTATCAAATGTCCGTTTGACTATGTGATCTATCAAATGATCATTGAAGAGGTAAAACCTGATTTAATTATAGAAATAGGAACCAATAAAGGAGGTAGTACCTTGTATTTGGCAGACCTTTTGGAATTGCAAGGCAAAGGGGTTATTCATTCGATAGATATAATTGATCAAAGCCCACAAATCGTAAAAGATCATCCTAGAATTAGTTTATTTCACAAGGGCTGGGAGGAGTATGATTTGAAACTAACCGAAGGTTATTCTTCCGTATTGGTAATTGAAGATGCTTCGCATGAATACAAAAGTACATTAGGTGCAATTAGGAAATTTGCCGATGTAGTTTCTCCAAACTCCTATTTAATTGTAGAAGATGGGATTATTGACGACCTAGGTATGACAAAGGAATACAATGGAGGTCCAGTAAAAGCGATTTTGGAGTTTTTGAAGTCAAATACAAGTTTTGTTATTGATAGAAATTGGGTAGATTTTTTCGGGCCAAACGCAACTTTCAATACAGAAGGGTACCTTCGTAAACAAGATATTCAATGAAATATACAGGGGAAAGATTGATGCCGGGTACTTTGAATAAGACTGCTCTTGAGCATCTTCATAGGTACGCTATATGTATTGATTTTGTAAAAGGAAAAAAAGTATTGGATATTGCCTCTGGGGAGGGCTATGGTAGTAATCTCTTGGCAAATTATGCCCAACAGGTTATCGGTGTTGATATTTCTCAAGAGGCAATACTTCATTCTTCTCTTTTATATAAGAAAGAAAATCTAACTTTTAAACATGGAAGTATTTTGGATATTCCTTTTCCAGATTATAGTTTTGATGTGGTAGTTTCATTTGAGACATTGGAACATATCCTAGATCACGAAACAACCATGTCAGAATTTAGAAGAGTTTTAAAGCCTGATGGTTTATTAATAATTTCAACTCCCGAAAAAGCAACTTATTCTGATTTATCAAATTATATTAATCCTTTTCATGAAAAGGAACTTTATGAAGATGAATTTAAAGATCTTAACATGAGGTTTTTTCAATTTACAAGTTTTTTTTACCAAAAGTTTTTAAAAGGATCAGTAATTTTTACTCCTGATATGGCTATAGGTTCAATGGAAGTTTACACAGGAGGTTTTAAAAATTTAGGAGCGAAATCTGATTTTAAAAAAGAATATATTGTTGCATTCAGTTCGAATTTTCCGATTTCTAATTCTCCAATTCTTTCTATATTCTCTCCTGATAATAATGAGGAAGAAATTTTATTGAAAATAATGGAAGAACGAATTAGAAAAGCAAAGTCAGGATTTAGGTATCGATTTATTGATTATGTTTTTAAGCCGTATGATTTTTTGAAGAAATTTATAAATGAAAAAGCCTAAAGTTTCAGTATGTATTCCGGTGTTAAACGGTGGAATTTTCCTCAAAGAGGCATTAAACTCAATTATAAATCAGACATTTAAAGATTTTGAAATAGTAGTTTCTGATGATGGTTCTATAGATCAGAGTTTAGAAATAATTCAAGAAATTTTAAATGGCTATTCAGATATTTCCTATAAAGTAGTATACAATACAAAGAAAGGAATTGGAGCTAATTGGAATAATTGTTTAGTTCATTGTTCTGGAGAATACGTTAAATTCGTATTACAAGACGACCTTATTTCTGAATCTTGTCTAGAAGAAATGGTTGAGGTTTTAGAAAGGATGCCCAATATTGGTCTTGTTGGTTCAAAGAGATCTCTTATTTTAGAAGATTCTGCTTGGGTAGACTCAAATTGGCTAAAAGTCTATTCTGATTTG
>CALRRX020000108.1:0-8249 GCA_943370675.1 Reyranella massiliensis 521
CATCCTTCGCTCAGATAAGAAAAACGGTTCTTTTGGACGGGCATACGGCGGCTATGGAACCGATGATCGCTACGCAGCAGGCGGAAGTATCAACCTGTTTAAAGGTGATCAGCGATTCTCGATCTTAGGTCTCTTCAACAACGTAAACCAACAAAACTTTTCTAGCCAAGACTTAGCTGGTGTGACTGCTAACTCATCCGGTGGAGGAGGAAGACCAGGCGGCATGATGGGCGGCGGCGGTCGTCCAGGAGGCGGTGGCCAATGGGGCGGCGGAGGAAATAACAATTTCTTCGTAGGCAACCAAGGTGGTATTACAAGTACGAATGCGCTTGGATTAAACTATTCCGACAAGTGGGGTAAAAAAGTAAACTTCACGGGAAGTTACTTCTTCAACAATACTACCAACTCCCTACGTCAAATCACCAACCGAGAGACAGTAGTGAATGAAAGCCTTCGTCAGTTTTATCAGGAAAACCTGATCAACACGGTGGAAAATAACAATCATAGGGCAAATGCGAGAATCGAAGCGGATCTAAATGCTAAAAACTCCATCATTTTGACCCCGAATATCTCCTTCCAAAACAACAATACCTTCAGCGACCGAGACGCATTGACAAGAACTAGCGCAGGAGATTCCCTTTCTGCCCTTCGTTCCATTTCAAATGCAGAAACTGTCGCATTCAACATCTCCAATAACTTGACCTATCGCTATAAATTCGACAAGAAAGGCAGAACCCTTTCCACCGAAATCTTCACGGCATGGAACAAAAGGGATCAATTCTCTGACCTTCTGGCTGCGAGCAGAGACTACCGTCGAAATCTGATCGACACCACCGAGCAGGAAACGGATGCCTTGAACAACGGATTCAACTACCGAATCAACACTACTTGGACCGAACCAATCACCGAAAAAGCCTTGGCAACCTTTGGCTATCAGGTGGGAAATAACAAAACTCGCGCAGATCAAAAGACTCGAATCCTCAATCCGGAAAACCGATTTGAGTTGGATACAGCCTTGTCAAACGAATTTGACAACGTGTTCCTGACTCAACGCTTACGATCAGGCTATGCTTACAACAATCAGGCTTGGAGTGTCAACGTAAACTTGGACTACCAAAATGCCCGCTTGGATAACCAGGCCTTCTTCCCTGAAGTCGGAGTTTTCAAAAGAAGCTTCAATAACATCCTACCAAGCGCCAACCTGAACTACCGAAATCGCGAAACAGGCTTCAGCTGGAGAATGCGCTATCGCACAGAAACCAATGAACCCTCTGTAACGGAACTCCAAAATGTGGTCAACAACCAAAATCCGCTAAACTTGAGAGTGGGTAATCCTTCGCTTGGGCAGAGCTTCAACCACAACATCTTCGCGAACATCAGCAAGGTGAATCTGGAAAAATCAAGAACGCTCTTTATGTTTTTGAATTACAGCGCTACCCAAAATTACATCGGTAGCAGTACCTTCCTGACCACCCAAGATACCTTGATCAATAATGAGATTCTCCTCAGACCGGGTGGACAAATCACGCAGCCGGTGAATTTGGACGGAAATTTCAGAGCCAGCTTCTTCTTGACGTATGGTGCTCCGATCAAGAAAATGAAGACTCAATTCAATACCAACTCACGATTGAGCTTTAACCGTATTCCAGGTTTGATCAACGGTGTAGCTAACCTCAACGATAACCTGACCCTGAGCCAAGGCTTGACCTTCAACTCCAACATCAGCCAAAACGTAGACTTCTCCATCAGCACCACAGGATCTTACAACATTGTAAACTCCTCATTGCAGCAGAATCTGGAAAACAACTTCTACCAGCAGGAGTCCAACATCCGCCTATATTTCTCCTCGCAGAATGGCAAATTCTTCATGGGCAACAACGTGGCGCACTCGCTCTACACCGGACTATCCGAAGGATTTAACCAGAACTTCTGGTTGTGGAATATTGAAGGCGGTTTCCGTTTTGCCAAAAACAACAAGGCAGAACTCAAAGCAGTCGTATTTGACCTGCTCAACCAAAACAACAGCATCAGCCGAACCATCTCCGATGTGGCAGTGACCGACGTCTTTACCAACGTGCTGACCCGCTATGGCATGATCACCTTTACCTACATCATCGGCAACTTTAAGCAGCCTGCTGCCGAACCACAGCAGCCTTGGATGATGGGCAGACCTCCTGGAGGAGGAGGAAGGACTTGGTAAAAAAGTCTGAATGTTGAAGTCAGAAAGATGAAAAGCCGCTTGAAATTGCTTTCAAGCGGCTTTTTAGTTTTTTCAGGACGGTTTGATTTACATCTTCGGAAGTACCACGGTATCCACCGAATGAATTACCCCATTGGACTGCCACACATCAGCGATGGTCACTTTGGACTGTCCACCGTTTTCGTCAGTGATGTAGAAATCTTTGCCCTTCATCCAAAGTGTCAAGATTCCACTCCAATAGGAATTTGTATTTAATTCTTCTTTATACTACTATTTTGCCTTTTACAAAGAAAAAAAAACCAGTCCTGTATTTTTAGGAATTACTGGTGATTGAAATTTTAACCTTGACTTAAATATTAACCACTAAAATTTCATAGATATGAGAAGGATTAAGAAATTACTCGTTGGAGGGCTATTTTGTCTTGGAGTAGCCTTTATGTTTAACAGCACAGCATCCAATGCTCAGGGGGCAGGACCTATGCCAGGAAATCACATTTGCTGTCCAACAGGAGCTTTTTTTTAGTTCACACTTGTGATTTAGAAAAGTAGTTTTTACTTTTTCCACAGATTTTAATCTTTAAACTAACATTCTTTTATGAAAAACACTTTTGCCCCCCCCCAAGTACAAAAAATTAAGTAGGTCCGGATTTTTAGGTTTTCTGACCTTCCTGATCACGATGAATCTGCTCTTGACCTCCTGTGTACCAGAACCAGAAGCACCACGAATAGAGCTAAAAGAAAATAATCAGCTGGCCAAGGTGCGGGCCTGGTTTGAAGAAAATAAATCCAAGCTCCGACTTCCCGAAAGAGGAAGTAACTTCCGCTCTGAATCACAGGAATTGATCCTTCCTTTCTTTGAGAAAGAGCCCGACTGGGAAAAATTCCATCATTACTACTTTCCGGATGGTAGAGAGGTATTTGAGATCAGTTTGGAGAATGCCACCAAGTACTTCCCTACCAGTATGCTCGACAGCTTTCCTGATCGGAACCCTGCCGAAGTAGTGATTCAAAATATCCTGTTTGTAAAGCATCCAACCCAAGAACGATTTGATCCCGTGATCGCGAGGTATTACCCAGACAATTCAAGTAATGAAAAGTCATTTGAGGATATGAACTATCGGTCAATTGATTATGACTGGAGTGGTAGGATTGAAATGTTCACTTATGATGAGCGCCATTTTGTCGGGTTCAACATCAAAGAAGGAGAGATAATAGAAAATTATACGCTTCAAATAGACCAGGGAGAAAAAAGGATTACTACAGCAAATATGGACGTCAGATGCACTACCATATATATTCCTGTGGGATATCAAGTTTGCGTTGGAGGCAGTTGCCATACCACCATTGAGCGCTACATTGCACAAACAAGTTGCTCGGGTTCCTCTGGAAGTGACAGTATAGATTATTTTTCAATCCCTAGAAAAGAAGACGATACTAAAACGCCAGCCACTGATGGTACAGGAGGAAATTGTAGTAGCTGTGAAGATCCAACAACTATTCCAGCTCCAAGAAGAACAATTTTAAATAAATTAACTAATTCTTGCGCTTGTAACATTTTTAAGCAATTAAAAAAAGGTTCTTGGATGAATTCAATAAAACGCCAAACAGGGCTTGCGACAGGGGTACTACGCCTTTTTGAGAATGCTGCAAATTTTGATTTCATTTTTAAAAATGAACCAAGACCTTTAGGAGAAAACAGTAATGCAATGACATCATTCAGGAGATACAATAGTGTTACAGGGAATTGGGAAATAGAAATAATACTTTATGACGAATATTTACAAAATGCCACAGAACTATCTATTGCAAGAACGATTATTCATGAGTCATTACATGCATATCTACAATATGTGGAATTTGAGAAAATCAATGAACTTGGCGTTTTTAACTTCGAAAACTATCTTTCGAACTACTCAGTTAAATACGGATACCCAAATAACTCAAGAAACGTTATTGATCATAACTTCATGAGAAATTATCTTGACGGTATTGCTCGTTCACTTCAAGAATGGGATATGATAAATGGAGTGGGATATGGAGTAGATTTTGAATATTATAAAAGTCTTGCTTGGGGCGGACTCACTGATGTTGAAAAATCAAAAGGGGTGTATGTTGAAAGTGAGTTATTTAAAGACCTTATTCCAAATTCAACAGAAAGACAAAAAATTAAAAATATTATCAATAACGAAAACTCAGGAAATCCAAATGCAAAAGGTCAGAAATGTTCTACTTCTACTTGTGGGAATGATAGCAATTAACATCAATGCTACATTTGGCCAACAGAAAGACAAACTGATTGAAAAAGTTTGCACAGCACTTGATCCTTCCAAGTACCAAGTTTTGAAACATTCATTTTCAATTTCAGAAGAGTTTGATGAAGGAAAGGCATTTGAGTCCGTTGTATTTCCAATTATTAAAGAAGAGAGTTTAATTGCTAAAAGCTTCTCTGATTTATTGGGAGAGGAGATCGATTTTGGAGCTCTGAATGATGATATTAAGCGACAGGATGTTTATCCGATTACTACCAATTGCCAGTTAAAGAGTTTTAAAAAGTATCCATCAAAATCAAAAAAATACTTCAGTGTCAAGATTTCAAATCCGGTAATTCTGAGTGGCAAAAACAAGACAATCGGAATTTTACTCATTCGGTCAAACAGCAACAATTCCGTTCTTACTCCACTGACTGTCCTTCTTTTTGAATGGAACAAGGACTCTTGGGATGAGATTGCCCGTAAAGAATTGGAATTCCACGATTAAAAGCTGAAAAAGCCGCTTGAATTCAGTTTCAAGCGGCTTTTTCGGCTTTTTCAGGACTGTTTGATTTACATCTTCGGAAGAACCACCGTATCCACAGCGTGAATTACACCGTTTGACTGCCATACGTCGGCGATGGTCACTTTGGACTGTCCACCGTTTGCATCGGTGATGTAGAGATCTTTGCCCTTCATCCAAGCAGTCAGTTTTCCGCCCTGCACTGTAGTCAAGGTTGCTTTACCATTTCCCTTTTTGATCGCATCGGCGATGTCCTTGGAACCCATTTTACCGGCTACCACGTGGTATGTCAGGACTGCGGTGAGTTTGCCTTTATTTTCAGGCTTGAGTAGGGTTTCTACAGTTCCTGTTGGCAGCTTAAGAAATGCTGCATTGTCCGGCGCAAACACCGTGAATGGACCTGAAGTCTGTAGCGTCTCTACCAAACCAGCTGCTTTGACCGCAGCCACTAGTGTCGTATGATCCGCAGAGTTCACTGCATTTTCCACGATGTTTTTGGAAGGATACATGGGTGCGCCACCGACTTCTACGGTTTTTTCCATTTGAGCGAAAGCTACATGGGCAGATAGAAATGCGAAGGCTGCCAAAGTCGTTTTTAAGAAATTTTTCATGGTTTTGATTGTGTTTGTTGAATTTGGAAGCACTTACGAGGGGGAAAAAGAAACTGGATTTAGAGGGATTGAAAATTTTTCAAGAAAAAAATCAGAAGCGCAGAGTTCCTCGTAGACTTTTACCCAAAAAAGCCCAAAAATGGTAGCTTTGTGACCGGAATAAATCGCTACTCATGTATCAGGAGAAAATCGAAGCCATCAAAGCGGCCATTGCTGCTGCCGACGCCCAAACGCCCGACCAACTGGAAGCCTATCGAATGGAGTTTATCTCCAAGAAAAGTGTGGTGGGTGAACTTTTCGCTGCCATGGGTCAGATTCCTAATGAGGAAAAACGCGCCTACGGTCAGTTGGTGAATGGTGTGAAGCAGTTGGCTGAGGAGAAATTTCAGGAGCTGATCGAGAAAGTCAATGCGACAAATAAAAAGTCAAAATCTGCGGATATTGATTTGACGCTTCCCCCTTCCAATCAGATCTTGGGCGGAATTCACCCGCTTACAGCTACCCGTCAGCGCATCATCGAGATCTTTGAGCGCATCGGCTTCAACCTCTCCGAAGGTCCGGAGATTGAGGACGACTGGCACAACTTCACTGCGCTAAACTTCCCTGAAAATCACCCTGCCCGTGAAATGCAGGACACCTTTTTCATCGAAAAAAATCCGGATATCGCCCTTCGTACGCATACTTCCTCCGTGCAAGTGCGCGTGATGGAAAACCAAAAACCACCCATCCGAACCCTTTCTCCAGGACGGGTTTACAGAAATGAAGCGATTTCAGCACGAGCACATTGCATCTTCCATCAGGTCGAAGGACTCTATGTGGATGAAAATGTGGGCTTTGCAGATTTGAAAAATACGCTCTACCACTTCGCCAAGGAGATGTTTGGCAAGGAGACCAAAGTAAGGTTCCGACCTTCTTTCTTCCCTTTCACCGAACCAAGCGCGGAGATCGATATTTCTTGCTTGATCTGCGGAGGCAAAGGCTGCAATGTCTGCAAGCACAGTGGCTGGGTAGAAATCGGCGGTTCGGGAATGGTGGATCCGAATGTCTTGGAAAACTGCGGAATTGACTCTAAAAAATATACCGGCTTTGCTTTCGGGATGGGTATCGAGCGAATCGCGATGCTGAAGTATCAGATTCGGGACTTGAGATTGTTTACAGAAAACGACGTGCGGTTCCTAAGGCAGTTTAGGCCGATGTTATAGAAAAATGGAAAGGCTGATCGTGAGATCGGCCTTTTTTTATAAGGGAGTTTCCCGCTGATAAACGCAGATTAATTTCGCTGATGAGCGCTGATATTCCACACAACAAGGATTGGTTCAAGTTTTCAAACTTGGACCCTTCAAAATACAGTCTTCAGACTGTCAGATGATATTTTCATTACTGATTGGATCCAAGTCAGGAGACTTGAACCATTTTAGTTTTTAGAGTTTCCCACAGATATACACGGATAAAAATCACAGATCAACACAGATCTTTTTTCTTGATTTTAATATCTGTGAGGATCTGTGAATCACATCAGTGAAAAACTTGCCTGACGGCAGTCGGGTCTGTGGGAAATAAATTTGATCGAATACCTGAATAAATCAGCGTCATCTCCGACTTTTTCTGCGCTGATCAGCGGGAAATTAAACCGAGGCTGTAAACGACTCCAATCCCCCAACTTCCAGCTTCACCAAAAACACATTCCCACTTTGAGGATATTTTTTGAGATCATCTTCTGAAAGATTCTCCTGCGCGGTGGTGATCAGCATCACATCTAGATTTTCTCCCCCAAAGCAGCAGGAAGTCACGTGAGGAACGGGCAGTTCGATTTTGTCTAAAAGTTCACCGGTCTTCGGATTCCAGCGGTACACACCCGAACCTGCATAATGCGCTACCCAAAGCATTCCTTCCTGATCAATGCACATCCCATCCGGAAAGCCCAAGCCCTCAGGAATCTCCACCGCAATCCTGCGAAACTTGATCTCACCTGACGCCGGATCAAACGCAAATTCCTGAATCTTCTTGGTGGGTGTATCGATAAAGTAAAAGGTCTGCTGATCGGTCGTCCAAGCCATTCCGTTGGAAATGGTGAGATTCTTTAGCTGAACTGCAGGCTTTAAATCAGAACCGATTCGATACAGGGAACCCGCACCTTCGGTGAAAAGTGTACTCAGAGTCCCGATCCAGATTCTTCCTTTTGGATCGACCTTTCCGTCATTGAAGCGGTTCAAAGTGAGGTCTTCTTCAACCGCACAGAGTTCTTCGATTTCCCCCGTTTCCCAATCGTAGCGAACCAACCTTCGATCCAAACCCAAAATCAGCTTGCCATTTTGCCCCTCCAAGACCACGGCCAATCGGTGCGAAAAATGTCGAATTTCGAGTTGCTCGCTGGCCAAGTGATAGCGATGAAGATTGCCCTTTTCTATATCTACCCAGAAAAAACAGCCAAGCTCAGCGTTCCAAAGCGGGCCCTCGCCTAAAAAACACTGAGAAGGGATTGTATTAATGATTTTCATATTCGTTTTTTTATTTCAGAGGACTAAAAATCGCTCCCGAAATAAGTTCGGGACGGGCACTAGCTCCCTCGAGAAAGGGGGAGTTGCGCCAAATTAAAGCCCAATCCTTAAATGGTTTTCAATCACTTTTCCCCAATAACTTAATAACCAATAGCTCTTACTTCCAAT
>CALRRX020000109.1:0-8218 GCA_943370675.1 Reyranella massiliensis 521
TATGGGGATAATCCCCTGAAAGTAATCGAGGGCGTCAAAACCGAAATCGAAAAACTGTCTCAGGGACTGCCTACCAAAACTCTGGCTGACGGAACAGTTTCCAAAGTGACCTTGGTACCCTTCTATGACCGTACAGGATTGATCTATGAGACCCTTGGCACCTTGTATGAGGCCATCAACCTTCAGATTTTGGTTACCATTCTGGTGATCATCGTCATGGTATACAATCTTAGAGCTTCGCTTTTGATCTCAGCCTTGCTTCCAATGGCCGTGCTGATGTGCTTTATTTTTATGAAGTACTTTGGAGTGGATGCCAATATTGTGGCTCTTTCCGGGATTGCGATTGCGATCGGAACCATGGTCGATTTAGGTATTATCTTGAATGAAAACGTGCTCCGTCATCTGGACATGGCTCCAAAAGGCCAATCCAAACTCAAAACTGTTTATTTGGCTTCTGCGGAAGTTTCAGGAGCAATCATTACAGCAGTAAGCACCACCATCATCAGTTTTTTACCTGTTTTCACGCTCGAAGCAGCAGAAGGCAAACTCTTTGGCCCTCTTGCCTATACCAAGACTTTTGCATTAGTATCGGCCGTGATTTTCACTTTGCTGATTATGCCGGCATTTTCTCACTGGGTGTTCAGCATGAAATCCGCCAAAGGAAAAATCGGCCGATTCCTAAACTATGCATTGGTAATTTTGGGACCGATTGTGGCCTTCACACTTTGGTCTTGGGCAGGTTGGTTGCTGTTTAGCTATGGATTGGTGCATACCCTTTCGCACCATTTTCCTGAAAAACTAGAGAAACACAAAAGCCTACTCATCATTGCTGTAACCTTGGTTTTTGTGGCTTGGCTGCTCACCGAGCAATGGATGCCTTTGGGTGTTACGGTTAGCACCTTGACCAATTTTATCTTTATCGCCTTGCTTTTGGGATTAGTCTTGGGAGGATTTTCTGGATTTGTCAAAATCTATCCCCGCATTTTGAACTGGTGTTTGGCGAATAAAGGCACATTCCTTCTTTTCCCATTGGTAGTCATCCTGTTGGGAGCCAGTGTTTGGCTGGGCTTTGGACGTGTGTTTGGTATTGTGCCAAAGGCTTTTGATGCAGTTGGAATCAACATTCGCACAACTGGATTTTGGTCGGGATTGACGCATACGTTTCCGGGTTTGGGAAAGGAATTTATGCCTTCGCTTAATGAGGGTTCCTTCCTGCTGATGCCGACAACGATGCCACATTCTGGAATGCAGGAAAACAAGGAAGTTCTTCAAAAGCTGGATATGCTGGTGACTGCGATTCCAGAGGTAGAAATGGTAGTGGGAAAAGCGGGTCGCGCCGAAACAGCCATCGACCCGGCCCCGATCTCCATGTTTGAAAACACGATCAACTACAAGTCTGAATACGCTACAGATATTAATGGCAATCGGCTACGGTTCAAGGTTCAAGATGGAAAATATGAGTTGAAAGACGGCACTTTCTACGATCCTGCTACCATGACGCCCAATCAGATCAAGGTTGCTGATTTGGTACCCGATGAGGACGGGGAATATTTCCGTCAGTGGAGAGACCATATCCGCACACCGGATGATATCTGGAATGAGATCGTCAGTGTAATAAATCTCCCTGGAGTGACCTCTTCTCCCAAACTTCAACCCATCGAAACCCGATTGGTCATGCTGCAAACCGGCATGAGAGCACCTATGGGAATCAAAGTATATGGACCAGATTTGCAGAGTATTGAATCATTTGGCTTAGAGTTGGAAAAGTACTTGAAAGAAGTACCATCTGTAAAAAAAGAAGCGGTCTTCGCGGACCGCATCGTGGGCAAACCATATCTGGAACTTGACATCGATCGAGAGCAAATTTCCCGCTACGGCATGAATGTGGTCGATGTCCAAGACTTTATTGAGACAGCCATTGGAGGGATGAAACTCAGCACCACAGTCGAAGGACGGGAGCGATTTCCGATCCGGGTGCGCTATGCACGGGAATATCGTGATGATCCGGATGCCATCGAAAATCTGCAAATCCCGACTCCCATGGGCAATTACATTCCTTTGGGTCAGGTGGCCAACATCACCTATCGTCCGGGTCCGGATATGATCCGGGGTGAAAACAGCTTCCTGGTTGGATATGTGCTGTTGGATAAAATGCCCGGATTTGCTGAAGTCACGGTGGTCGAAGATGCCAAGCGCTACCTACAGGAAAAGATCGATTCCGGAGAATTGAAAGTACCCAACGGGGTCAGATTTGAATTTTCAGGCTCTTATGAAAATCAGGTTCGGGCCGAGCAACGCCTAGCCATCGTGGTTCCGCTATGTTTGATCCTGATCTTCCTGATTCTCTATTTCCAATTCAAAGCCGTCTCCACTACCCTATTTGTGTTTTCTGGGATTGCCATGGCTTTCTCCGGTGGATTCCTGATGTTATGGTTGTACGGGCAAGATTGGTTTATGGATTTCAGCCTTTTCGATACCAATTTCCGCGATCTGTTCCAGATGAAAGTGTACAACCTGAGTGTGGCCGTTTGGGTGGGCTTTATTGCCTTGTTCGGCATTGCCACGGATGACGGTGTGGTGGTAGCTTCCTATTTGGATCAAAGCTTCAAGGAAAACAAACCTTCGACGGTCCAGGAAATTCGGGCATCAGTTTTGGAAGCCGGAAAGCGTCGGGTTCTCCCTTGTATGATGACTACAGCAACTACTATGCTGGCTTTGGTGCCGGTATTTACCTCGACCGGTCGGGGTTCGGATATTATGATTCCTATGGCGATTCCTTCCTTGGGTGGGATGATTCTGGAAGTCACGACGGTATTTATTGTGCCTACCCTGTATTGCTGGTGGGCCGAGCGCAAATTGAAAAACAATTCGGAGGTTTTCACCGATGAATCAAACGCATCCAACTATGGAAATTAAACATTCAAAGTTCCGTGGAGCAAATTCCCCCTTCTTAAGGGGGCTAGGGGGATTTCTTTTCGGATTGTGGTCTGTGAGGACACAGACCACGGCGAAGGCACTTTATCTGTTCGAAGCTCAGAATTCGACATTCGACATTCGACGTTCGACATTCGATATTAATCGTTTGGCATTCAGCATTCGAAGTTTCGCATGTCAGCTATCTAATTTCAGCTTTCTGACTTCAGCCTTCCTCTTTTCTTTACTCTTTTCAAATCCAATTCAGGCTCAAACCCTCGACGACTACCTCATTCAAGCTGCTGAAAACAACCCCGGCTTGAAGGCTTCCTATGCGCGCTATCAGGCCATGGCGGAGCGGGTAAATCAGCCGAGTTTGGCAGATCCCGAACTTCAGGTGGGTTTTTTCCTCGAACCCATGGAGCGATTTATGGGCAATCAGACGGCGGATTTCCGCTTGATGCAGATGTTCCCTTGGTTTGGGATGATCGGAACCCAAAAGGAAGAAGCCAATCAGATGGCCAAAGCACAGTATCAGCTTTTCCTGGAGGAAAAAAACCAGCTTCTTTTCCAGGTCAAATCCACTTGGTATGAATTGATAAGACTGAAAGAGGAAATCAAAATTTCCCAAGAAAACCTCGAATACCTCAAAAAGTACGAGGAATTGGCGCTGAGCCGATTCAAGGCTGGAACTTCATCATCTAGTCCTACTTCTGCTCCTGCAATGCCGGCGCCTTCAGTCAATTCGACTTCTGCAGGAAGCTCCAGTGGCATGAGCGGTATGGGTGGAAATATCTCCAATGCAATGAGCAATCCAAGTCCCATGACTTCAGGAATGAGTTCGGCTCCGATGGGAAATACTTCGTCCGGAATGAATGCCGTGCTACAAATCCGGCTTCAAATCCGGGAATTGGAAAACACGATTGAGCAAACAAAGGCTAATCTGGAACCCTTGCAGATCAAGTTTAATCAGCTGCTCAATCGGGAAATCAGGTCAGAAATCAATCTTCCTGATCAGCTCGAAAAGCCTGTATTGAGTTTACAAAAACAGGAAATCTTGGACAGCATCCGTCAAAACAACCCCATGCTGGCCATGTACCAATCCGAAATCGGAGCCTATGAACAGCAGGCCAAAATGGCACGACTGGAAGGCAAACCCATGATGGGTGCCGGGGTGAATTACATGACTTTTGCACCAAGACCTGAAAACGGCATGCCCACATGGGCGGAGAAAATATGATTATGCCGATGGTTAGTCTTTCTCTTCCGATTTATCGCAAAAAGATCAATTCCAAGATCAAAGAAGCGGAATACCTCAAGGAATCTGCGCTTTTGGATCGGCAAAAAACGGAAAATCTCCTTGCCATGGAATGGGCGAATGCTTTCCGGACTTGGGAAGAGAGCGAGCGAAACCTTCGACTCTACGAGGATCAAATTGAACTGGTCAATCAGCAAATTAGCCTTTTGGAAACCTCCTTTGTCAGCAACGCCACAGGTCTCGAAGAGGTGCTTCGGGCAAATCAGCAGCTTTTGGACTATCAGCAAAAGCGAATCAATGCACTCAATCAACAGCAGCAAAGCCTTGCACAACTGGAAGCTTTGGCCGCTACTTCACTCACCTTTCAACAGTGATAG
Organism: Reyranella massiliensis 521; assembly: GCA_943370675.1. Classification (GTDB taxonomy): domain Bacteria; phylum Bacteroidota; class Bacteroidia; order Cytophagales; family Cyclobacteriaceae; genus Algoriphagus. Next base: position 4,549 of record CALRRX020000109.1, read on the forward strand.
ACGATGAAAAATCTATTTGAAAATAAACTCACCCTAGTCCTCATCACGCTCGTGATCGGAGGATTGATCGGCTGGATCATTAAGCCATCCTCTACAGAATCTCATGAAGGACATGATCACGAAACGGAATCCGGTGGAGCTTCGGTTTGGACCTGCTCCATGCACCCTCAAATTAAGCTTGGAGAACCCGGGGACTGTCCGATTTGCGGGATGGATTTGATTCCAGCATCTCAGGCAAGTTCGGGCAGTGGCAACCCAATGGTCTTCGAAATGACCCCGGAAGCAGTGGCTTTGGCACAAATCCACACCACCAAAATCGGGGGTACCAACGGTTCCGGTGAACTTTTCCTTACCGGAAAAATCCAGGCTGACGAGCGGGAAAATGCAGCCATCACGGCCAAGTTTCCCGGTCGAATCGAGAAACTCTTTGTGACCTTCACTGGTGAGCAAGTCAAAGCAGGTCAACGACTTGCCACGATCTATTCTCCAGAATTACTCACTGCTCAGCGGGAATTACTGGAAGCGGCCAAGTCCAAAGCGACTTTCCCTCAACTCTACTCTGCCGCCAAGGAAAAGCTTAAACTCTGGAAACTGACCGACGGTCAGATTGCTCAAATCGAGCAAAGCGGAACCGTGCGCGAGCAGTTTGACATCCTTGCCGATCAGTCTGGGGTCGTGACTCAGCGAAATATCGCCGTAGGTGACTACGTGAACACAGGTTCTGTGTTGTTCAATGTGGTCAACTTAAACAAGCTTTGGGTACTGCTTGATGCCTATGAGTCGGACTTGCCCCTGCTTTCCACAGGAAATGAAATCAGCTTTTCCGTGGCTGGAATGCCAGAAGAGAACTTCAAAGCAAGAATCTCCTTTATCGATCCACTATTGAACGCCAACACGCGTGCGGCTTCGGTGAGAGCTGAGATTACCAACTCCGGTGGAAAACTCAAACCTGAAATGTTTGTCACTGCCAAAATTCAAAGCGCCAAGAAGCCGAGTTCAGCGGGTGTAACCGTACCACGTACAGCCGTGCTTTGGTCAGGAAAGCGTTCAGTGGTCTATGTGAAAGTGCCAAATTCTGAGAATCCCGGTTTTGAAATGCGGGAAGTGACATTGGGCAACCGAATGGGAGATAATTACCTGATCGAGTCCGGACTACAGGCTGGAGAAGAGATTGTGACTAACGGGGTCTTCGCCATTGATGCCGCAGCTCAACTTTCCGGTCAATACAGTATGATGAAGCGACCTGAGACCAAATCCATGGAGGTTTCGGAGGAATTCAGAAATCAAATCACGGCCGTGGCAGATGCTTATTTTCAAGTGAAAAATGGATTGGTTAAAGACAATTTGGGAGATGCTCAAAAAGCACTTTCCGCTATCGATCAGAGTCTTGGAAAAGTAAACATGGGCTTGGTCAAAGATCAAGCACATGACAAATGGATGGAAATGCTAAAAGGGATGAAAGATGCCCAAGCAAAAATGGGGGCTACCAAGGACATTGAAGAAGCTAGAAAGCATTTTTCCATGCTTTCTTTCCATGTCTTAGAAATGACGGAGACTTTTGGAGTCAACAAAGACGTGGTGTACAAAGATTATTGCCCCATGGCTTTCGGAGATCAGGGTGCCTATTGGCTGAGTGAGCAAAAGGACATCACCAATCCCTATTTCGGTGCCTCCATGCTCGCCTGCGGAGAAGTCAAGCAAACCTATCTCAAAGGCCAACCGGTGATGGATCTGGCAGGAACTCCATCAGCACCAGTTGAACACAAACATTGATATTAAGTCAATAGACCTGTCATGTTTTGAAAACCTGACAGGTCTGAAGATAAAAAATGTCGCCCCTGTTAGTGCCTGCCTGTCCGGAAGGCAGGTCTCCACAGACCGGAATTAAAATGAACAAATCACAAATAAATAAACTCATGAAAAAGACCCTTTTATTCGCTTCCCTCCTTTCTTTCGCCCTTTTCTCCTGCGGAGAAAAGACGACCACCGCGGAAACCCAAGTGGAAACACACACTTCTGGTGATGCTTCCTCGGCAAGTTCGGTAGCCGTTGCAAGTAGCAAAAGTACCACCACCATCATCGATGCCTATCTTGCCGTGAAAGATGCATTGGTAGCTGATGATGCCGCCACTGCTTCCGCAAAAAGCGCTGACTTAGTAGCCGCTTTGAAAAGCTATGACATCGCAGGTTCACAAGCGAATGACCCGGAAGAATTGGAAAGATTACAGTTAGAAGCAACCAGCTTTGCTGAAAAACTTTCAGGCGGAGACATCGCTGCACAGCGAGAAAGCTTTCAAGCTTTGAGTGTGGTATTGAAAGACATGCTAAAAATCGCCGGAACTGACCGCACCCTATACCATCAATATTGCGCGATGTACAAAGGAAATACAGGCGGCATGTGGCTTAGCGCCAACGAGGAAATAAAAAATCCGCTTTTTGGAAGTTCCATGTTGACTTGCGGTCGAGTAGAGGAAACTTTGGCATTGAATTGATCAAATCTAGAAGGCGGGACTTAACTTGTGCTCGCCTTTTATTTTCTCAGGTTCAGGATTTTAGACTTCTCATTTTCTCGAGAAAAATCCCCCTTACCCCTCCCGATAGCTATCGGGAGGGGAATTGGCTCATTTTGAACTCCAAAACTAAAACTCTGAATCTAGCATTCATTTGTTATTAATTTCTCCTCTGATATATAAACCCAATGAGAAAAAACATCCTATTCGCCTTTATCCTGCTGCTGCTTTTCTCAGCAAATTCTTTTGCACAAGAAAAAGTATTGGAACCGCTGAAAGTCTCCCAAATCCGGGGAATCAATGTCTTTGGCAAGCCGGTTGACAACCAAACCCGCTGCGTGCATTGGCATTCCGAATTGGATATCATTGCGATCAAATTCAAATGCTGCGACAAGTATTATCCCTGCTTTTCCTGCCATGAAGAAGAAGCGGATCATCAACATCAGGTTTGGCCAAAAGCCGAATTTGACCAAAAAGCCATTCTTTGCGGCGTCTGCGGCAATGAGCTGAGCATCAAAGATTACATGGCCTCCAACAATACCTGCCCACACTGCAAATCAGGTTTTAATCCCGGTTGCAGCAAGCATTACCATTTGTATTTTGAGACAGAAGCAAAAAAAGATTAGCGCTTGGGTATAAGAAGTTGGATAAGTAGAGAAAACTTTTCCAAAGTTCGAAACTTTGGAAAAGTTGACTCTCCTTGATTATTCATCCTGTTTTAAGGATTCCATTTCCGATTGGCCTTTTTCTCGGCATGTGCCTTTTTGGCTTTCAACCGGTCTTCAATAGCACCCTTGCTAGGCTTGGTGGCTTTTCTGACTTTTTTCTTGTGGAAGGACGTTCGGAGCAGATCGTAAAACTTTCGCACCACCAATTCCTTATTCTGAATTTGAGATCTTTTCTCTTGGGATGAAAGTTGCAAAAATCCCTCTTGATCGATCTTATTCGATGCTTTTTGGGTGAGAGTCAGTTTTTCTTCCTCGCTTAAAATCAGCGAGTTCATGACATCAAACTTCAGCTGAACCTTCGTTTCAACCTTATTTACATTCTGCCCACCGGGTCCCCCACTTCGGGCAGTCTGAAACTGCATTTCGGATAAAAAATCACCGTTTTTGATTCTGGTTTCGAGAGAGTTCATATAGGTCAAAAGTTGGAAGGTT
>CALRRX020000110.1:0-8196 GCA_943370675.1 Reyranella massiliensis 521
CTTTTTGTAACTTGAAATTCGTCACTCTTTAACCCAAAAACCTATGAATCAACTCAATCGGAGAGATTTTATCAAAGGCTCCAGCGCCATGATGACTTTGGCTAGTTTTGGCCTGTTTGGAATGGACTTCAAAGACGCCGAAGGCTCGCTTAAAGTAGCCCTTATCGGTGCAGGCTGGTATGGCAAATCCGACCTTTTCAGACTCATCCAAGTAGCTGATGTGGAAGTAGTCGCGCTATGCGATGTCGATAAAAACCTACTCAAAGCCGCAGGAGATCTTGTTTCTCAGCGTCAAAAATCCAAAAAAGTCCCTGAGCTATTTGGCGACTATCGTGAGCTCCTCAAAAAACATAAATGCGACCTCGTGCTGATCGGTTCGCCGGATCACTGGCATGCCCTCCAGGCCATAGACGCCCTGAAATCAGGTGCACATGTCTACCTGCAAAAGCCAATCTCAGTGGATGTGATCGAAGGCGAAGCGATTTTGGCTGCAGCCAGAAAATATAAGCGCGTATGCCAAATCGGTACCCAGCGCAAAAGCACCCCTCACCTCATTGAAGCCAAAAAACAAATCATCGATACCGGCAAGCTGGGCAAGATCAGCCATGCAGAGGTCTGCTGCTATTTCCACATGCGCGCCAACGGAAATCCTCCTGTGGAGCCGGTTCCTGACTTCTTCGATTACGAAATGTGGACAGGGCCTGCACCGATGAGACCTTACGATGGCCTGCCTCATATCCGCTGGTGGAGAACTTTCAAGGAATACGGCAACGGCATCACAGGAGACATGTGCGTGCACATGCTGGACACCGTCCGCTGGATGCTAAAGCTTGGCTGGCCGACTCAGATCACCTCCACTGGGGGGATTTATGTCCAAAAAGAAGGCAAGTCCAACATCGCAGATACCCAAACTGCCATATTCGAATTTCCGGAACTCAACGTCGTGTGGCAGCACCGCACCTGGGGCAATGCTCCTGATCCTGAATATCCATGGTCATTTAAAATCTATGGAGAAAATGGCATGCTGGCAGGAAGTACCATGCAGGCAGATTATTTCCCATATGATGCCAAAGCAGAAAAAATCCACTTCGATTGTGTATTTGAAAAAGAACAATACCCAGAAGATGTGACGGAAGACCGCATAGAACTCAATGCTGCCCCTGCGACTCGCCTTCACATGAAAGACTGGCTAGCTGCCATCGATAAAAACACGCTTCCCATCGCAGATGTGGAGCAAGGACATATTTCTACAGCAGCCTGTATCCTAGCCAATATCTCCATGGAACTCGGTGGTCGTCCACTTCGCTACGATCCCAAAACCATGACGGTGGTCAACGATCCTGAAGCTACAGCCAAACTCCGAAGACCTTATCGAGGTCCTTGGGTGCATCCAGAGCCGAGTAAGGTTTGATGCTTCGACAGGCTCAGCACTAGTGCTTCAGAAGGCTCAGCACAAGATTTGAGAATAAGAGAATAAGAGAATAAGTTATTAGTACCAAATCAAAAAGTCCCGGACATGGAAGTGTTCGGGATTTTTTTGGGAACTCAGATATCACTTTTTTTTAAAACATATTCAGATATTCCTATTGAATTTCATATACTTATAAAATTTTAATCCCTGCAAATCTAAAATTTATTTTTAGATTTGCAGGGATGATACAGAGAAAAATTGAAGATGACTTTTACTTTTCAATCCAAAATTTCCCGGTAACTGGATTGATCGGACCTAGACAGGTTGGAAAAACTACACTTGCCAAAACAGCTTCATATACATCTAACTCAATCTACCTAGATCTGGAAAAAAATTCAGATCTGAATAAAATTGAAGACCCCGAACTATTCTTCACTGAATACCAGGACAGCACTATCATTCTTGATGAGATTCAACATGTCCCCAACCTTTTTCCACTAATTCGGTCAATGGTGGACGAAAATAGAAGGCCTGGAAAATTCATCATTTTAGGATCTGCATCTCCCGAACTATTAAGGCAAAGTTCTGAAAGCTTGGCAGGTCGAATCAATTACTTGGAAATGACTCCGCTTAATCTCCTTGAAATAAATCCTGAATATCAAAATAACCTATGGCTAATGGGAGGGTTTCCGGAGCCTTACCTCAAGGACAACAAGAGATTTACTACAGAATGGTACAGGTCTTTCATTGCCAGTTATGTACAGCGAGATTTACCCAACTATGGGCTACCTGCTGATCCAAGCATTACTCGAAAATTCCTGATGATGATTGCCTCTTCAAACGGAGGAGTCCTTAACTATTCCACCTTTGGGAAGTCTTTAGGTCTGACTATCCCTACTATCAAAACCTATTTAAGCTTCTTAGTAGAAGCGTTTTTGGTGAGAGAGCTTCCCTCTTGGCATATGAATATGAAAAAAAGACTGGTCAAGTCTCCCAAGCTTTATTTCAGAGATACAGGAATGCTTCACAACCTTTTGGGAATCTCATCTTTGGAAAACTTGTTCGGCAATATTGTTTTGGGTGCTTCTTGGGAAACCTTTGTGATCAATCAGGTTCATTCTGTCTTGAATTCTGATGACGAACTGTATTTCTATCGCACCCAAGACGGCGCCGAAATCGACCTGCTGATCCGTAGAAACGACCAATGGCTAGCTGCTGCAGAAATCAAATTCAGCTCGGCACCCATCCTCACCAAAGGAACTTACATCGCGATGGAGGATTTGGACATTCCCTTGCTTCACGTCATTGTGCCCAAAGATGAAAACTATCCTTTGGCAAAAAACGTCCGGGTGATAGGATTGAGAGGATTTTTGGAGTTATTGGATCACAAGAATTAAGACAAAAAAACGATTGCAGGGAGGCTTCAACGCTGTTTTTGAGAAAATCTCTAATGGAATCCGGGTGTTTCATAGACAAAATAGATTGGATTTGAAAATTGAATACTCTATTAAATCCGCGAAAATCAGTGTCTTTATCTGCGTTGAACTTGCCTGACGGAAGTCAGGTCTGCGGGAAATATCCTAGCCTTCCTCCACATCATCACAGGCAAAATCCAAAACACCCCAACCATACTGAATACCAATCCCCCGATCGTCCCCACGGCAAGCGAAAACCAAAAGACCTCCGCCTGCCCGTCAATGACAAAGGGCACCAAGCCAAAGCAAGTCGACAAGACCGTCAGCAAAATCGGAATCGCTTTTCCGGCCACGGATTTGAGAATGTTCCGATTGTATGTCCCCTTGGGTCGATTATTGAAATCATTGAGGATAAAAATTCCCGCATTCACAGCCAAGCCACCGAGCATCACAAATGCGGCAAAACCTCCCCGGTCAAAGTTGAATCCACCTAGGGAAAATATCAAAAACAAGCCGATGAAACTGATAGGAATCAAAAACATAATGAAAAACGGCTGCCAGAAATTCTCAAACAGAATGGTGCAGATAAAGAAAATCGCCACGATCAAAAGACCCAAGAGCCCGTATTGCCGTTTGGCTTGCTCCGAATTCCATCCCCATTCCTGCTTTTTGGCTTCGTAACCGATCGGCATTTGGGCTTTCATTTCTTTCAGGACTTCGTCCAGGTACTCATTGCCAAACTTGGCCGAACCCATGTATTCAAAGGATACTACACGAATGTATTGCCGGTCTTCTTTGTGCAACGCATTCGTAGTGTTTTCCAGATTTAGGGTACCAAAATCCGCCACTTTCAGGATCTTTTCTTCGCCACTGATCAATCCCTTTTTCTCCAGATCAAACTTGCTGAAATCTCCCGAAGCCTGCTCTCTCAGCATCAATCCGTAATTTTTATCGGCCATAGTCAGATAGCCGCTAGGTCCTTGGGACTTAGACAGGTCTTGCAGTGTATTCAGGATTTCATATTGACTTGATCCTCCCAAAGCAATTTGATTTTGATCCAACCGGAGGACATATTCCTGGGTTTTCTGCTCATCGTAGCTCAAGCGCTCGTTGGTATTGACGGTTTGGATCCGCTTGTGCTGCAAGAGTTTTTCGGCCAAAATATCCGATTGACGCTCCAACTCATCGAAGTTGTACCCTTTCATCTGCACCCGAAACGATGGAATTCCCTCTCCTCCTCCTCCGGTGTAAAAGCCCTGTCCCACTCCGTAAATATTCCATTGCGCCCCGCTCCAGTCGGTGGATTTGACGGAAAGCTTCCCTTTCAGCTGATAAGGCAAAGCTCCTTTTTCATAGGCTTCCTTGAAGGTGATGATGATCTGCGCACTTTGCCCCGAGCGAACGAAAGTCACAAACTGATCGATGCCCTCTACGCCTTTGAGGTATTCCTCAAACTCCCGCATGATAAAATCCATCTGGTCCAGGGTATTCCCAAAAGGAAGTCGGGCAGAGACATACAGCCGGGTTTTCTCAGGTTCGCGATACACACTTTTCTCATAGACTCCCCGCACAAACATCCGCAGGGTGCCACCCAAGGCCTTGTCCACCCAAGGGCGGATTTCCTCCTGATAAAAAGTATTCCCGATGGTCTTATTGTACCATTCTTTTTCGTCCCACTTGGCGGGCAAAAAGAAAATCGGAGTACCAAAAAGCAGAAGCACCAGCACCAAAAAACTCTTTCGGTATCGGGCTGTCCAAGCTATCCCCAATTCATAGCCTCGAAGCCAATTTACTCGTTTCTTCAATTGGGGAATGCTCAATTTTCTTCCTTCCGCTGCCGATTCTTTGAAAAGCAATCCATAAAAAGCAGGGGTAAAGACCAACGCAATCAACAAACTCACCCCCAGCATCACAGACACCACGATGGAAAACTCTGTGAGATTTTTTCGATCCTCCTCCGGCAAGAGCAGCACCAAAAGCAAAGCTGCCACTGTGGTAAGTGAAGCTGCCAACAATGCCATAAACACATTCCTGTTGCGATACTTATGCAGGTGATCCACCATCACGATGGCATTGTCAACCACCAATCCAAAACTGATGGTCAATCCCGCTATGGTATACAAATGAATGTCTACCTGAAGAAAATACAGGATCATCGACGTCAGACTCACATTGATCACGATGCCCAAAAAGAGAATGCTAAGGTATTTCCAGTTGCGGTTGATCAGAAAAATAAAGGCAATCAGGATCATAATAGACAAACCAGAGCGCTTGTAGATTTTGTTAAGTTCCTTCTCGAGAAACTCCGTATCGTCGTTTTCCAGTCGGATTTCGAAGCCCGGAGGCAGGTTGATTTTGGCTGATTCGATGGAGTTTTTGAGGTTTTTGGCCAAAAGCACCTTATTCACCCCGTCGCGATTGTACACCGAGAGGGTGACTGAGTTGTTGCCGTTGATCCGATAGAAGCTCATGGGCTCAGCTTCCTCCAAGGTAACTTTTGCCAAGTCTTTGAGCCGAACTTCCATCCCTCCCACGGATCGGATGATCAGATTTTCGAGTTGATCGATCTGATTCAGCTTGCGGTCCACGGTCACAAAAAGCGTCTCACCCTTATTGTTGTACACCGTACCGGGATAAAGCTGCCCAAAAGCTTGATTGATTTGCTGATTGACAAAAGATCGGCTGATGCCAAAAGCCTGCATCTTCTGCACATCAAAGGTCACATAGAGCTGCAGTTCATTGGCTCCGCGGATCTGCACTTCCTCCACTTCAGCAAATCGGGTGAGGGCAGGCTTGATCACGTCCTCGGTGATCTTACGGATTTCAAAGGAGGCAAAAGGCCCATTGACACTGTAAGTCAAAATCGGCGTCTTGAAATCACTCCGATACTCCGCGCTTTGAGTCACGTTGGGATAGGAAAGCCGCTCGTCAAGCTTAGGGTACACCTGCCGGATGATCGCCAGAACCTCAAACTTTTTCAGCTCCATATCCGCCTTTTTGTCAAAGCGCAGGATGATATTTCCCCGGTCATAGTTGGAGACGGAGGTGATTTGCTTGAGTTCGGTGAGTTGGGAAAAAGCTCCCTCCAGCGGTGAAGTGGCCAGTTTCTCAATTAATTCAGGCGAAGAGCGTGGAATGCCGTAGCTGACCGTGAGTACAGGTTCACGCTCTCGGGGATTTAGATCCACCGACAGCAAGGGAACTGTCGCAAAGCCCAAAATTCCCAAGACGATGAAGGCAATCAATACCCTAAAATCCGTCATCTCACGCCGGTTTTATTGGACAAGGAGTCAAAAAACCAATACATGAGCGGCACAAAATACAAGGCTGTACCTGTACCGACCGTTAAGCCACCAATCACCGCATACACCAAGGGCCGCTGCAAATCTGCTCCCAAACCTGCACTGAAAATTATCGGAATCAAGGCCAAGATCGTCGTAATCGAGGTCATCAGGATCGGCTTTAATCGGATTTTCCCTGCCTCATGAATAGCTCTACTGAGCAGTTCCTTACCACTCAGATTATGCTTGACTGCAAATTCCTGCTTCAATATATTGATCGTGTCAATCTTCAAAATGGCATCATTGACCATGATCCCAAGCATCACCACCAAGCCAATCGCCGACATGACATTGATAGATGAACCAGTTACTGCCAAGGTTAAAAATGCTCCGCCAATTCCCAAAGGCAAGGTTAGCACCACAATCAAGGGCTGAACGAGGCTTTCAAACTGCGCAGCAAGAATAAAATAAAGCAACAAGACCGAAATGATCAGAATCCCGATCAACTGACGGAGAGTCTCTTGATCCCGGAAAAATTGCCCTTTTAGCTCCACAGCCAAGTTTTTGGCTACTCCCCAGGAAATGAATTGGTTTGCTTTGACATCAGGATTATCTTCTCCCACCTGCACACTTTGGTAAATCCCCCCCCGATCTGCCGTCACATATTTGTATTGGTCCGCATATCGGTAATCCACAAACTCACTCAATAAATAAGAGGTGCTATCCGAAGCATACACCCGTGTATTTCGAAGCAGGTCCTCAAATCGATCCTGACTTTCCCGAAGTCGAATAGGCGTCACCTCGCCAAATCTGCGGATATCCGTGATCGTAAACACCCCAAACAATCTGGAAAGCTGTTCCTGAACGCTCTCTACAGGGATTTGATACAGTGCTAATTTTTCCGCCAAAAGCGAAAACACCACCGAACTCTCCTCCTGCAATCCCGGGCCAGGGGTCCATTGATCGGAAGGAAAGGTCTCCAACCAAGGTTTCATTTTGTCAGCAGCAATCGGTTTTTTGGCATTCAGGTCTTTCCATCGTACCTCATAGTAGGCTTGATTGGAGCTGAAGAGCTGATCAAAGGCATTAGGCGCATCCCCAAGCACGTAGCTAGCCATCGGATAGTCCTTTTCCAGTCGCTCCCCGAGTCGGGCGATTTGCTCTTCTTTTTTGTTTTGGGAGGGAAAAAGCAGGTATAGCAGCGATTTCTGAATGGAATTATCCCCATCAAAAAGCAGAAACTGACGCACTCCGATCTCGGCTTCCGCCTGCGTGTAGCCCTCGATATCACGGATCAGGGTGAGCAGTCGATCCCGGTTTTGCGAAGCAGAAATGGGTTCATTCCAGTCGATTTCCAAGGTTGCATCCGGCTTTTCGATGGGCGGAAGTCCTTCATTTTTCAACAAGAAAACCAAAGAAAGTCCCAAAGGAATCAGCAAAAGGAATAGAATAATGGCGATTTTTCTCCTCGCAAAAACCCAGTCAAAACCCCGCTCATAAAGCCCCAAAACCCAAAGAAAAGCTTTTGGCTCTCCCTTGAGCTCCTGCCTTTTTCCCACCCGATAGATCATCCAGTAGAGTAAGGGCAAAAGGATAAACGCCACTACCAACGACACAGACAAGATGGCTGTCACGGCTATCGCCTGATCGTAAAACAAGGCGCCCGCGATCCCACTCAAAAACACCAAGGGTACAAACACCGCCAAGGTCGTCAACACCGAGCTGATCAAAGCTCCCATCACTTCATTAGCTCCCTGCACACAGGCCTCGAGCAGCGGCAGTCCGGATTCCCGCTTTCGGGTGATATTGTCCAAGACGATGATCGCATTGTCGATCAGCATCCCGATCCCCAAGGCCAAGCCCGAGAGGGAAATGATATTGATCGAAATATTGAAAAAGTAGAAAACGAGGAAGCTGATCAACAGGGAAGTCGGCAAACTGACCCCCATGATCAGTGGAATTCGGAAATCCTTGATAAACAAAAAGAGGATCCCAAAAGCAAATAGGCCTCCAAAAAGCAAGCTAGTTTGGAGGTTGGAAATGGCTGCATTTAGCAGGTTGCTTTGGTCTTGGGTGAGTTCGAAGTCCA
>CALRRX020000111.1:0-8175 GCA_943370675.1 Reyranella massiliensis 521
CAGGATCGTTTGCCTTGAATACCGGAGCAACTCTTTTTGCCAACTATAAGAAAGACTCTAAAGTGTGGGATACTCAACTCACGATCAACCTTGGATTTAACAGGCAAAATGAGCGGGATTTTAGAACCCGAAAGACGAATGACAACTTCATCTTCGTAAGCAATTACGGTCGTCAGCTCTCTGAAAAGCTCTACCTCACCACACAGCTGGATGCACGAACCCAGCTGTTACCTGGATTCAAGTATTCTAGACCCGCAGGAGCAGAATCCGAAATTAGAACCAGAATCTCAGATTTACTCAGTCCTGGCTATTTGCAATCCTCCACAGGTCTCAATTATCGAAATACATACCCCGACAAAAGCAGGATCTCCGTGATTCTTTCCCCATTTTCCGGTCGATTCACGATGGTCTTGGATGATTCCTTAAGCCGGGCTGGAGCGTTTGGTGTCATTCCCGGAGAAAATGTAAGAGCAGAGGCAGGTATGTCCTTGGCAGTAGGACTCGTGGACTTTGTAGTCATGGAAAATGTCACCTGGAAATCTGATTTGAACCTCTTTTCCAACTACGAGCGATTCGGAAATATGGTGGTCAATTTCAATTCCCTCGTGCGGATGAAAGTGAACAAGTACATTTCTACCCGAATCGAAACTGTGTTGATCTACGATGAAAAAGTGCTTATCAAGCAAGACGATGGCAGTACCAAACGCGCCATTCAGCTGCAGAATCTGATCAATTTTGGGATCTCACTGGATTTTTAGAAATCTACATCCAACCCAAATTTCCGCTGGAATTCAGCCAATGCCGGGTGCTTGTCTCTGAGGTAGCGTAACTTATCCGTATTGGTGTACAGTTTGGGCTTATCGTCTTGAATCTCTTCAATATGCTCCACGGAAATAGACAATTGGGTAGCTCCGGTCAATTTTCGAATCAATCCTAAAAGGTCTGGCCGCATTTTATTGGCGATTTCCTCCTGCACCGATCCCATTACCTGAAGAAAAACTTCGCCATCGATCACCTTGATGGGCTGATCCAAAATGGCAAGTTCGAAGTTCTTGTTTGCCTGCCGATAATGATCCTTTACCTGATGAATTACTTGATCCAGCATTTGCTGAGTCAGGACTACAGTCTCTTTCGCTGGGGCACTGACTTGCTCATCCTGCTTTTTCTCCAGAATCGGCTGCTCAGGAGTTTTCATCTTTTCCTCCACCAATTTTTTGGTCTGGAAGAGACTCGTAGGAATAGCAATGGTGGATTTGACAGGTGATTTTACACCCTCAGTAGCCTTGGATAGGTCAGGAACAGGGATGGCGGTAACTGCAGGAGTAGATTCAGCTACCGGGTCACTCAGGCTTTTTTTTTTGCCTCTAGGCTGGAAAGCGCTGCCAATCGGAAAGCCTGCGGCAGTTTAGCCATTTTCATCAAAGCCAATTCCACATGTAATCGCTGATTTTTGCTGGTCTTGTAGTGGATGTCACACTGATTGGCCAGGTTCAGTGCAGAAAGTAAAAAAGAAACCGAGGATTGACTGGTCTGCTGCAAATAGCGGTCTTTTGCCGAGTCAGAGACTTGAAGCAATTCTATCGTAGCCTCGTCCTTGACCACGAGCAAATCCCGGAAGTGCTCACTCAAACCCACGATAAAATTGTGCCCGTCAAATCCTTTCTTCAGGATCTCATCAAAGATCAACAGAGTGGAAGAAATATCCTCTGCGAGCAAGGCATCGACCACTTTAAAATAGTAATCGTAATCAAGGATGTTCAGGTTGGAAATAGTCTCCTGATAGGTCACCTTTTTACCTGCGGAATAGGTTACTATCAAGTCGAAAATCGACAAAGCATCCCGAAGTGCGCCATCTGCTTTGGTAGCGATCAGTCGAAGCGCTTCCTCTTCATAGTCTACACTTTCCTTTTGAGCGATGTACTTGAGGTGTTCGGAAATATGCTTGATCTGAATTCTATTGAAATCAAAGATCTGGCAACGTGAAAGGATCGTAGGGATGATTTTATGCTTTTCCGTAGTCGCCAAAATGAAGATGGCATACTTTGGTGGCTCTTCGAGGGTCTTCAAAAAGGCATTGAAGGCCGCAGTCGAGAGCATGTGAACTTCGTCAATAATATAAACTTTATACTGACCTTTTTGCGGAGCGTATCGGACCTGATCTACGAGGTTACGGATATCGTCTACCGAGTTATTGGACGCAGCATCTAGCTCATAGACATTGAAAGAAGCATTGTTTTGAAAGGAAACGCAGGACTCGCATTTGCCGCAGGCTTCAAAATCCTTGGTGATGCTTTCACAGTTGATGGTCTTAGCCAAAATACGGGCACAGGTAGTCTTACCTACTCCACGTGGTCCACAAAAAAGAAAAGCCTGGGCAAGGTGATTATTCTTGATCGCATTCTGAAGCGTAGTGGTGATATGCTGCTGCCCCACGACACTCTTGAAGTCTGCCGGTCTATATTTCCTTGCCGAAACGACGAAATTTTCCATCGCTGCAAGATATAAAAAAGTGGATATTCGGGAAGGGTGAAATTGGGGATTAAGGAAAGATTTTCGCTAATGGATTGGGATTAAGCGAGGAAAGTTGGTTGGTTTGGAAGTAAGGGGGGATGGGAGTTGGGAAGTTGGGATGTACAAAATCTCAACTCTATTCAGCCTCTCGTAATTCGTCTATCGTACTTCGTAATTTTCAGGTCTTGGAACCAAAATTCCCTTACTTTTGTCATCCCAACAAAATGGGGCTGACCGGTTTTGACAGTAGGTGTAATCATCGGGCTCGCATGCAGGCTGGAGTATGTACGGCCTTAAACCATTCATACGAACGATAAATGGCGAAACTTCTTACGCCATGGCTGCTTAATCTTTCCTACTTAGGACAGATCGCTTAAAGGGTTGAGTCACGAGAGTGATTCCCCGGCCACATCTCCCCACCCTCCGTCTGATCGGGGTGGATCCGAGGTGTCGACTTGATCGGACTGCTGCTTGTGATGCGATTAAGCAAGCTTAAGACCAATCGATAAGCCCCGCTCAGGTGTGTCACCCAGCATAGCGTGGTCGAAAACCCAACAGGTGACTAAGCATGTAGACGGTACGGTGCTTCCTTATCTGGACGCGAGTTCGAATCTCGCCAGCTCCACAAAAAAGCCTCCCGAAGAAATTCGGAGGCTTTTTTTCTTGAAAGTCATAAAAAAAAATTTGGAACAGACCGGTCCGGTTTTGAAAACCTTTCAGGTGTTTTTCACTTCCTCTTGCTTTGGGTGAATTTCGGTAATCGATCTAAATTTTATGTCTTCTAGTCCGTAAAATTAGACATCAATTTTCTTTTTTACTCTTTTGATATTCCGGCTTGGAAGCTTCTGAGACTACGGAAACCGACTCTTTTTGTATCACTTCTTCATCTGATTGCGTGACATGAATCAATTCCACCCCGAGGGCTTGCTCGAGCTTGCAGAGGGTTTCCAATTTAAAGTTTTCTTCCCCTCTCACATATTTGCTTACCTGCTGAGGACTTACGCCCATCTCTTTGGCCAGGCGGGCCTTATTCCATCCAAGCTCCTCAAGAGCATCCAAAATCCGTAAAGCGATATCGGAAGATTTTCTTATCCAAAATTTATTGGCTTTGCGCCATTCCACACCGGCCGCCCAGTTTGAAACTGGATTTTGAGAGGCTAGATCTGCAATTTTTTTTTCTAAATCGGACATACTATTCAATATCTAGGTAACTGAATTCTATTCCTGAATGACCTTCATTCAAAAATTCTTTCACTAATTCCAGTCGTTTCAATTGCTCATTGGTATGAGGTCTGTCTTGCATCCTATCCGTAAGCTTTATCGCTCCACCTGTTATAATTATGGTTTCTCGATATCTGATAGCATAAATCCTCAGGTAACTCTTACGTTCTTTTCCTTTGGCTTTTAACTTTTGAAGCTCATAAGGCTCAGTTCTCATCTCACGATTATCCAAGGGCTTGAAAAACCTCGACATAACTCCCAAATCTGAATATTGAGCCAGTTGATACAATTTTTCAAATAAGCTATCAGCCAGTTCTATGGTTTCCCGAACAAGTTTTGGGCGATTACTATTTCCATAATTCTCAAAATAATCCCGCTGAAACTTGGTGAAGAAATCTAAAAGGAATTCCATTGAAGACCACTCCAGCCTTAGCTTTTCTAAAGCATCCAGGTCTTCCGAATCATATTGCACAGTAAAAAGCTTTGTGCTAGGCAAATCAAAAGTACGTATAATCTTCATAATATTAACCTACAGGTTTACTTTAAAAATCAACTTCGTCTAATCACTGGAAAAACAAGCCTTCCACAAGCTTCTCACCCCTCAAACGCCTCCTTCAGCACTGCCTGCATCAGCATCTGGGCGTGCAGCTCACTTTGGATTATTTCCTCTTCGAGCTCCCGACACTTTTCAACTTCCCTAATTCTTATTTCCTTTAAAAGTGATTCAATATTTCAGACCTATGCTTCCCTTTTAACAATATCTTGTAAAGCCGAGTTAAAACTCAATGAAAAAACTCCTCCCACTTTTTTTGATCCTTTTTGCTTGTAACGTCATTCCACCGGAGCCTTCAGATTTTACCATTGAGGAGGTGACCGTGGTAGATGGACCAAACCTCCGAGTCCAAGACAGTGTAGGTCTCTTGCTCGTAGTCAGAGGACTACCTCCTACCAATAAATGGAAGATGGTCTGGGAAATCAATGGACAGGATGTCTTCACCCAGGGAGTAAGAGGAAGATCTGGAAGCATTTCCCTCTTGAAAAAATTCAAAGGAACTCAACCCGGAGAATACACCTATCGTGGCTGTATCGTTTCAGAGACCAGACGGATTTGCGACGAGGAAATATTTTTTCTCCGATAAATCAACCCGTGAAATAAGCCTCCAGCTCACTCATCATTTCGGACTTTTCGCGAAGGTCGCGGATGACCTTGCCTTTCTCCAGGAGGACAATTCGGTCGCAGATTTCCGTCACATGGTTGAGGTCATGGCTGGAAATGAGGAAAGTGATTTTGGATTGCTCAGTTTCACGAAGGATTAATTTTTTCAAGCGAATCTGAGAGCTTGGATCTAGGTTTTCAAAAGGTTCGTCCAGCATGACCACCTGAGGGTGTCCCATCATAGCAGCGGCAATCCCCACTTTCTTCAGATTACCTTTAGACAGGTCACGGATGTATTTCTTTTTGCCCAAAACCTCCTCATTGAAGAGTTCGGTGAATTTCTCCAAATGGCTTTTCAGATCCGCATCAGACATACCGTAGATCTTTCTGAGCGTTTCAAAATACTCATCGGGAGTCAGGTAAGCCAAGAGCATGTGCTCGTCGAGGTAAGCACCGACTGTGGATTTCCAACTTTCTGATTTACTCACATCTTCACCATTGATCTGCACCTGACCTTGGGTGGCACGAACCAAGTCCAGGATGATTCGAAAAAGGGTGGTTTTACCTGCGCCGTTGTTTCCAACTAGGCCAAAACATTCCCCTTTGGAAATCTCCAAGGCGGGTACATCAAGTACCACAGCTTCTTTGTATTGTTTTTTGAGTTGGGATATCTGAATCATAGCTCTTGACGGAATGAAGATGAAATTTCGTAACGGTTAGAAAGTACTCGATTGATATTAAGTTGAGAAAGTGGCTTGAAAGCTAGTAAACCAATGACTCCGGTAATCCCCAAGGCCAGTAGACCGGCATAATCACTGATCAAAAGCGAAAAAGGCAAGTACACCAGATAAGGGCCTCCCATCAATGGAATGATGATCAAAAACTGGGCAGCGCCCACCCCTTCGTAGTTAAACATTGCCCCTTTATTAAGGTCCATTGGTTTGGGTTTCCACAGCGCAAAGTAGATGATCACATGTACCAAAATGCCAACATTAAACAGGAATGTCGCCAAATGAATCAGCAGGATGTCTACTCCAAAGTACACATAAGGCACCGATGCCAAGAAACAGACCATCGAAATACTCATAAAGAGCAAATATTTCCCTCTCACCAAGGCTTCCACTCCGTCTTTTCTGCTCAAGAAAAAATCAAAATTCCCCGAGTTCCAGCTTAGAAACTGCTGACCGTATTGGATCATGAAAATCCCGGTGATAAAAACACCAACAAAAATGAAGATCGGACTCAATCCCTCCTCGCTTTGGTACTGTGGATTGGTGTAGAAAAACAGACCATACAGCAAAAAGAAAGCGGAAAGCATCAGGTAGGTGCGGCTTTTCTTGTGCCGAATGATCAGCTTCCACTCCAAGTTGGCGAGCTCTCCCGCCACTCCAAATCTCGAAAAGAAGCCCACGCTCTGATTGACAAATCGAATGTCTTCTTCTTCGCTCAAATCCTCGAGGTAGGCATTGTTCACATAGTATGTTACAGCCAATAGATACATGCCGATGCAAACAGCAAGCATGACTAGTACAGGTACCACCGTATTCATCGCCAAGGTGAAAATCGGTTCTAAGACCTCTCCAACATTAAACCATCCCATGTAGGTAGATCCTCCACCAAGAAGCAGCGTGCCCATCACCACGGCCAAACCGATCCAGGTATCCTCGAAGCGCTGCTTAAACCAGAGCATAAACCAATGCAGAGACCAACTCAAAAGCAACAAAGTACCAAGCCAAGTCAGGAATCCCTGCGTCCCATATTGCTCGCCGATCACTTGGGCTCCAAATGGCAGAAACAAAAGTAGCGCGATCACATTGAGAGGGGACACAAAAGATCTGAGCATCAACATTTGGATGATGCGCTTTTTCCCTATCGGAAGATGAAGTAGGCTCTCAAGCTCCACGACCGGCAGCTTTTGGATAAAGTACCGGTACATAAACTCAAATAGGAAAAAGAAAATCAATCCTGAGTTTAAGAATTCGATGGCATCACGGCCCTCGGCGATGAGATCGATGATCCGTCCCAAAAAGAGCCCTGCAAAAAACACGTAACTCAACAACAGGAGCGCGATAAAGATCATAAATCCTGTCGCCAAAGCACTCTTGGCAAAACTGGTCGAGCGTATGCTCTTGAGGTATTGTAGTCGGAGTAATGTAAAAAACATACCTGTCTGGCGTAATGGTGGATTTCAAAGATATCCAAACATGTCCATCAGCAGTCAGATTGCCAATGAAAAAAAGGCTGAATGAAGAAAAATATACAGGAAATAAGAATTGAAAGGCCTATTCCATTTTTCGAAGCCTGATCAGTTGAGATTAAAAATCTCAATGATCTTTTCGAAGCTCACGGGTTTTTTGAGGTAGCCCTTGACCAGCGAATATTCAGCAGCTTTTGCTTCGTCTACTTTATCGATCGAGCTGGTGATGATGTAGATCATCCCTTCCCACCCTTGTACTTCCTTGCAAAACTCATCCAAAAAATCCCATGCATCCCAGATGGGCATGTTGATATCCAAGAGAATAATATCCGGAAACGTATTGTTTTTATTTTTCCAATCCATCAATCCCTCAAACGCCTGCTTCCCATTTCTGTAAGTCAAGATCTCTTTGAAAAGAGAAGTAAACTCAATCATTTTTTTGGTAAGCATGAGGTAGTTTTGATCATCCTCTATGATACAGATCGTTTTGTCGCGGTTCATGAATTACTTTTTAAATACACTTTGAATGTAGTACCAACTCCCTCTTCACTTTCTACCTCGATTTTTCCTCCGAGCGCCTCTATCTGGTTCTTGGTAATGAAAAGGCCGATTCCTCTGGAATCCGGATGGTCATGGAAGGTTTTATACATGCCAAACATCTTTCGGCCCTGTCTCTTCAGATCGATTCCAAGACCGTTGTCTTCTACCTCGACGATCGTCCAATCGGCTGTCTTCCTGATTCGAATTTCCACCTTTTTTTCCTTTTTGGGATCACTATATTTGATGGCATTGGTCAGTAGATTGAGCGTGATACTTTCCAGATAGGACATATTGCCAAATATAAGGCTTTGGGATTTTTCGGGATTAAACTGAATAGCCACTTCAGATGTCCTTGCCAAAGCAGATACATTGAGAATAGATGAATTTACGACTTCTACCAGATTGATGGATTCCATCAGGGTAGAATCGCTGATCTGAATATCTGCTACCTCGGAGAGGTTTTGCACCGATTCCATCAGGTTGTCAATGACATTTTTGAAGTTTTGGAAGAGCGGATTACCCGAAAAACTTGGATCCTCTACTTCCATGT
>CALRRX020000112.1:0-8174 GCA_943370675.1 Reyranella massiliensis 521
CTCCCGAGCAAGCATGGGCTCAGACGCAGGGTCAGTTGGCCTGGTATCGAGCCATGGTCGAGAAAGGTGAAATGACCCAAATCCGGAATTGGAGCGAGTTGGAATCGCACTTGGCTCACTGGAATCAAGGCGATGACAAAAGCCAAAAGGCGGTTGGATTTATCCTTTCACTGGAAGGAGCCGATTCGATCGTGAATCTGGATTACTTGGAAAAAGCGTATGAAAGCGGTCTTCGTGCTCTAGGTCCGGCTCATTATGGACCGGGGCGCTATGCCTTTGGGACAGATTCTTCCGCACCTTTGAGTCAGCAAGGAAAAGACTTGGTGAGGAAAATGGATGAGCTAGAGATCATTTTGGACGCCACGCACCTCTGTGATTTGGCATTTTGGGATGCCTTGGAGATTTACCAAGGTCCGGTGTGGGCAAGTCATAACAACTGCCGCGCGCTCGTCGATCATAATCGCCAATTTTCCGACGAAATGATCAAAGCCTTGATTGATCGGGGAGCTGTGATCGGTGCAGCTTTTGACGCATGGATGCTCAGTCCAGGTTGGGTAAGGGGAAAAAGTACCCCAAAAGAGCGAAATGTGACCCTTTCCACGATTTTGGATCATATGGATCACATTTGTCAGATTGCAGGCAATGCCAATCACATCGGGATTGGTTCGGACTTGGATGGGGCATTTGGCACGGAGCAAAGTCCGGCAGACTTGGAGACCATTGCAGATTTGCAAGAGATTCCTGACTTACTTCGATCAAGAGGTTTTACTGAATCTGAAGTGGAAAAGGTCATGCATGGCAATTGGTTGAACTTTTTGAAGAAGGCTTGGTCTTGAGCTAAGAATAATTGACTTTTTTGATCCTCAATAGATTGCATAAGTAATCCTTATTGGATTATTTGCAGAAGAAAACCACCAGATTTAAGCTTATGAATTTCAAACATTTACTAACCCTTGTTTTTTTAACCCTCTTTTCACTTACAGCATTTTCTCAGAAAATCACGCTTGTAGCCAATCATTCGGACGCAAAGTTCACTTTGCTGAATGACTATGATGATTCGGACAAGCAAGAGTTGGGAACCGGCTCGGTGGAAATCAAATTGGAAAAAGACTCCAAAAACCGAGTAAGAATCTCTAAGCCAGGCTATCAGTCTGTGATTAAGGAATACAACAAAGACCTCAAGTGGGAGAAGGAACAGAAAATCACCTTGGATACCCGTCAGGTCGATGTTACCGACGAACCGTTTGATGCAGAGATTTTTGTGGATGGCAGAATGATCGGTACAAAGGCAATTTTTCTTTACATCGCCAAGGATCGCTTCTTGACCGTAGAGGTGAGGAAACCAGGTTTTGCAACTATCACGAAGGTCTATTACAACCAGCCTGACAAGGAAACTCCTCCGATGAAGGACCATTTCACGCTTAAGGATCGTCAGGTAAGATTGGAAGTTCAGCCTGCAGATGCCACCGTAGCCACCAATGGGATAACTATGGGTAAAGGCAATCAGGATATCAAGATTCCTTTTGGGGATTGCGTGACCACTACCGTAACCAAAGAAGGCTTTGTAAATTATGAAAAAGTCTTCTGTAATAAGGAAGGAGATCCTGAACCACCAATCAGAGAAAGAGCCGTTTTGGAAGATCGATTGGTCAAAATCACGACAGTTCCTAATGATGCAGTGATCGAGATTACGGGTCAGCGTGTGGGAGTAGGGTCCTATGACTTGAAAATTCCTAGAGGCAGATGTATTTCCATCGTAGTTTCAAAAGATGGCTTTGTCAAGTACTACAAAGATTATTGCAATCAGCAAGAGCGCACCGTTCCTCCTATTTCTGAAGCAATAGAAATGGCTAGAGATCAGGCCTACGACAATTCTGTCTCGTCAGATTTGGCTAACGTCCGAATCACTGTCCCGGTAAAAGCAGGAATTGCTCCAGAGGAATCTTGGAAGATATTATCATCGATTGTCACAAGGTACTTTGATATTCTGGAGACAGTTGACTTCAACACTGGTTATCTGACGACTTCTTGGCAGGTAGAAAATTTCAATTCTTCCGTCATCAGAACTCGAGTTATCGTAAGTTCGGGAGGTAATTCAGATCAGATTGCCTATGCAGTTAAACTTGTGAGTCAAGTTGCCGAGCTCAATGATCCAACAAGAAATTTGAAAACGGTCACGGTGAAGGATGATGAAGCCTTTAAAGATTGGTCTAGAATTATGAAAAAGTATCAGGGCTTAATTGAGGAAATTCAAGCCCGATTGCAGTAAACTCTTCTTGGTTAAGAAAATTCAAATCCCAGGGTTAGCCCCTGGGATTTTTTGTTTTCCAGAGATCTTCAAATCCAAGTCCTTTGAAATGCGGCCCGAGAGCTGCCTCGTCCATGTTGTAAGAAGGGGTGACTGTATTCCACTCCATGATTTTGACCTGGTCTTTATTATCCACGGTCATATCCCATGCGATCAGACCAAAGTGAGGATTTTGATCGTGGAGTTTTTCACACAGTTTTTTGATTTCTGGGTATTTAGGTATTTGAAGTCCAGTAATTGAGGTTCCTGTTTCAAAGTGGGTTTTTAGAATTTGCCAGTCTCCGCTGAACCCGAAATCATTTGTGACTCCGTCTTCAATTCGTATCGCTATTCGGATACATTCATCTTCATAAATAAAAGGGGTGCCTTCCAGTCCAAGGCGAATTCCAGACTGAACCACACTCGCAGGCTTGCCTTGAGCCTTATAAGTAGTTACTCTGAGGCTAGGGACACTGGCAGGACTCAGTCTTTTAAAGAAATCATGTGTATCAATCGGAGCTTGGATCACAAAATCCCCAAGCTTGTTAAAATCTAGTTTTGAAAATTGATCCGCATCAATCTTCATGACTCCGCCTCCGCGCGAGGTATTGTCCTGTTTCAAAAAGACAAAAGGATGGTCAGCGAAAATCGCTTTTTTAACCCCATCTGCAGTCGATGTTTCACCTAAGGCAAGCAACCAATTACCTTGGACATGGTAGGCCAGATCCGGGAGCGCCTCAGTTTGCAGGAATTTTTGAGTCAGCGTTTTGATTTTTCCCAAAGGTTGAAGCGGGCCATTAAGGGCTGGGCATACGATCCTTGCCCAATAGTCCAAAGGCATCCAACCCTCTACAAATTCGCCTCTACATGCAGTGAATACTTTGAGCCAAGGTGAAAAAGACGCAGATCCCAATACGTCCGCTGCATAGGTTTCTATTTCTTTCTCCTGCTTTGGACTTAGTGCATGGTTGGGAAGTTGTTTGATCAGTGCTTGGTAGGCTTTTGGAGCGCTGCGATTGTAGTAGTCATCGGTAGCCTTATTTCTCCGTTTTTCCTGATTTTGGCGATATAGTTTTTTTAAAATCGAGATCATGATTTGTGTGTTTGGGTGATAGGATTACTTCTTCCAGAGGTTTTCCCAGTTGAGACCCTTAAAATGAGGTCCAATACTGGATTCTGAATACACGATTCCGGGTTCGTCGGTATTCCATTCCATCAGTTTTACTGTACCATCTCGAGTAATCGACGCATCCCAGCCAATCAGTTCTATGTGAGGGAAGCTGTCATGAAGAGATTCACAGAGTTGGGTAGCTTCTTTGAAATGTGGAATAATTTTTCCGTTAAAAGGGACTTGGGTATCCGGATGAAACTCATGATTACGCCAATCAGCGGCGATAGCCAAGGGGTATAATTTTCCATTCTCTGGCCAGACTGGTATCCGGATTGCACCTTTTGTATGGATATAATCCATTCCCTTTCGCCCGATTCTAAGACCACAGAGTCTAGTTTCAGCCGGTTTATGGAATTGCTTTACCGTGGTAATTCGTAAGGTAGCTACTGCACCTGGGCTGATTTCTTCCAAAAAGGGATGCTGGAAAATAGGAGCTTGAATTACAAAATCACCTATTCTGTCAAATTCAAATTCGTCGAAATCCTTGGAGGAAAGCTTGAAAATGCCATTTCCCTGAAAGGAAAAATTAAGTTTCAAATACACAAAGGGATACCGATCAAAACAGGTTGTTTTTACCTCGGCTTGGGTTGTTCCCAATCGTTCGCCGGTAAGCCAGGTTCCCTTGATTCGATAAGCAAGATCCGGCAAAGCATCTGTGTTAAGAAGTTGTTTTGAAAGCGTTTTGAAGCTGCTTAACCCTTTCAAGTCTCCGTTTACAGCTGGGCAAATCACCCGGCCCAAGTAGTTGTCAGGGATCCAACCTTCCAAGAATTCACCTCTGTATGCAGCATATAGTTTCAGCCAAGGTGCAAAATCGATCCCACCTAAAACTTCGATCGCGTATTCTTCTGTCTTTTTTGCGTCTTGAGGGGAAAGGTGTCGTCCTTGACTAGCCAGAACCTGAAGACCATTTTCCACTCTGGAAATATGAGCTTGATCGTATTGCCTATTCCACCTTCTTTTTCGTGAGGCACGATAGGTTGCTTTTAAGGATTTTAAAAATGACATGAGTGCTTGGGTTGGAGGCTCAAGTTTGATTTTTATTTGACTTGAAAAAATTTTTTTTCAAGGAAGGCAAAAAATCAATCGATTTCCTAACCCTTTTTAATCCTACTTCATTCTTGGGGTATTTTTTGGAGTCCTATTCTTTGTATTTTTTGATGATTTATGCCGGCAAAAGCCCAAAACCCAAGTAACCTCATGCGAAAGCCTCACTTATCCTTTTCCCAAATCATCAACATGAACGTTGGTTTTTTTGGGATTCAATACAGTTTTGGTCTCCAACAGAGCGCCGTCAATCCGATCTATGACATGCTGGGTGCGGCACCGGATGAGATTCCCCTTTTGAATCTGGCGGGGCCGATGACGGGGCTTCTGATCCAGCCGATCATCGGAGCACTCAGTGATAGTACTTGGAGTGATAAATACGGAAGAAGAAAGCCCTACTTCTTCATCGGTGCTTTGCTTTGCAGCATCTGTTTGTTTTTCTACCCCTTCAGCAGTTCGCTTTGGATGGCTGCTGGATTGCTGTGGGTGCTCGATGCGGCGAATAATACGGCCATGGAGCCTTACCGCGCATTGATCGCAGATTCACTTCCCGAAGAGCAATATGGAAAAGGCTTTTTGACTCAAAGCTTCTTCACCGGATTGGGGATCACACTTGCCAACATCTCTCTGTTTGTCTTCCAGATTTTCTTCAAAGGAACCATCGGCTCGCTGCCTATGTGGGTCTATGCTTCGTTTTTCCTCGGAACCGTCTGCTCGATCACCTCGGTGATGTGGAGCATTTCCAAGACACCTGAATACCCGCCTTCTGCCGAGGAATTGGCTGCTTTGAAAGAGCGCAATAAAGGCATGCCTCATCCTGCGGTGCAATTTTTCCTTTCCATACTTACCACCCTGATAGCCTATTCCGTTTTCTTGATCTTGTTGATTCCTTCGATTTTCGATCGGAGTTTGATCAGAAGGGTGATGAAATGGGCAGAGCAAAATTCCACCACTCGAGTACTTTTTGCCCAAAATCTTGAAATCATCGAATCAATCATTCACATGCCACCGGTGATGTGGAAGCTTGCCTTGGTGTACCTTTTCCAATGGTATGCGCTTTTCTGCTACTGGCAAAATGCGGCCAAGAGTATCGCGCTATCAGTGTGGGATACCACGCCTTCAAGCGATCCTGCCAAGTATGAGGAAGCGGTCGGTTGGGCAGGATTGGTCAATGGCTGGTATAATATTGTGACGTTTCTTTCTGCCTTTTTCCTTGCCAAAATGGCTCAGCGATTTGGGCCGAAAAAAGTCCACTTCATCTGCCTCCTGATGGCTGGGGTAGGTTTGATCCTTTTTCCAATGATCGAAAACAAGTACCTGTTGTTTGCTCCGATGACCGGATTTGGGATTGCCTGGGCCAGTATGATGGGCGTGCCATACTTGCTGGTAGTTAATGAAATTCCAAAAGAGCGGTACGGAGTGTACATGGGAATCATCAACATGATGATCGTGATCCCGATGATCCTACAGACGCTGACTTTCGGCTTTATCTCCAAAAACTTTCTGAATAACGATGCCGGTCAGGCTATCATTTTTGGAGGTGTGTTATTGCTGATAGCTGCTCTGGCCACCCTTCGTATCAAAGAAAACAAATCCATTGATCCTTCCGCTGCGCCTGTATCGGTAGGCCATTAATTCCTTTTCCAAACCAACTGAACCCATTCCATGTACCCGGAATCGATTATTTCTGAAAAAATCCACCAGCTCTTCCAAGAACATTCGGTAGATCCTGTCAAAAAAGACAAAGCATTTGCCGAGCGACTCAGTGCCCATTTACCCAAAATTCATCGGCTATTTGGAGAGATTTATGGGGCTTGTTTTGACGTGGAGCATCAGTTTGTGGAGCTGCTCCGAAGCCTGATTCTTGCCCACCAAGATCGGGAAGCAGGGCTAAAAAAGCGAGATCAGGAAAAGTCAGACAAGGGCGTTTGGTTTCTCAGCAATCAGCTCGCCGGTATGAGTTTGTATGTGGATCGATTTGCTGGAAGCTTGAAGACAATGCCAACACGGCTTTCGCACTTGGAAGAACTCGGGGTGAATTTCCTGCACCTGATGCCCATCTTCGAAAGTCCGGCCGGCGAAAGTGATGGTGGTTATGCGGTTTCTGACTTTAGGAAGGTGGATCCTAGATTTGGGAGTTTACAGGATTTGATTTCCCTTCGGAAAAAAATGCACAGTCAGGGCATGTACCTCATGCTGGATATTGTACTCAATCATACCTCACATCATCATGAGTGGGCTAAAAAGGCTAAAGCCGGGGACTCCTATTACCAAAGCTTTTTCTATACCTATGATAATCGCGCGATTCCAGATGAATTTGAGCGGAGTATGCCTGAGATATTCCCTGAAAGCGCCCCTGGCAACTTCACTTGGAGTGAGGAAATGGGCAAATGGGTGATGACCGTTTTCCACAAGTACCAGTGGGATCTGAATTACACCAACCCTAATGTCTTTAGGGCTATGCTGGACACGGTGCTTTTTTATGGCAATCTCGGAGTGGATTTACTCCGGATAGATGCTCCTGCCTTTATCTGGAAGCAGATGGGGACTTCCTGCCAAAATCTGCCTCAAGCCCATACGCTGCTTCGATTGATCAAGCAGTGCGTGCAAGTGGCTACTCCCGGCATGGCGATTTTGGGCGAGGCGATCGTAGCTCCAAAGGAAATCATGAAGTACTTCGGCACGGGAGAATTCATCGCGCAGGAGTGTGATTTTGCCTACAATGCCACTCAAATGGCGCTTCAATGGGACATGCTGGCCTCCGGCGAAACCCGTGTGATGCTTAATGCTCAAGGGGAAATTCTCAATAAGCCATACGGTACCTCTTGGATCACCTATACCCGTTGCCATGATGATATCGGCTTGGGGTATGACGACTACATGATTGCCCAGGCTGGGAAGACTCCTTACCAGCACCGCAAGTTTCTCAAGGAATATTACTCGTTTTCAGGCGATCAATGGATGAGTCCGGCTAGGGGAGCCCTTTTTTCCTCCAATCCAAAGACAGGAGATGCACGAATTTCAGGAACCTTGGCTTCCCTCTGCGGTTTGGAAAAAGCGCTCATCGAGGGAAATGGCCCTGCCATCGACCAAAGCATCCAAAAAATTCTGATGATGCAGGCTCACTCCATTTTCCTAGGAGGATTGCCCATGCTGTTTTACGGAGATGAAGTTGGCTACACCAATGACTACAGCTACCAAACTGATCCGGGAAAAAGCTATGACAACCGCTGGATGCACCGTCCAGTGATCGACTGGGAAAAGGTCAATCGAAAAAAGGTGGAGGGTACAGTTGAGCAGCAGATTTTCGAAGGCACCAAAAGATTACTTCAAGTCAGAAAAGCAAATGGACTTTTCAGTGACCTCAGCAATATTTCCTGGATGAGTCCTCACAATATCCATGTGGCAGGATTTATCCGACGAATGGGAAATGAAAGGATGTATTGCCTCTTCAACTTCTCCGACAAAGCGGCTTACCTGACTTGGTATGCTTTCCGAGAGCAAGGAGAGGGCGCTGGAAAACTTTACGATCACTGGACTCAATCGGAAGTTGTCCTAGGTCCGGATCATGAGCACTTGATTTTGGAACCGTATGGTTTCCGAATTTTTGAACCAAAAAATTGAGGAATCCTGGCAGGTTTTGAAAATCTGCCAGGATTTTTTGTTTTA
>CALRRX020000113.1:0-8161 GCA_943370675.1 Reyranella massiliensis 521
ATGCAGGCGAGGAAAATCTCACCCATGCAGGTGTGAATGTGTCCACCTTGACCGGAATCGATGCGGCGGGTGTTTCTGAAGCGTGGGACGAACCGCTCACCATGCAGGCAACACTTGGAATTGCAGGATTATTTTTGAAGAGCTCCAACTGATAGCTGGGTAGCAGTGGAGCTAGGCCATCCTCGAGAGGGGGTGGCTTTTTTTATATCAAGATATTAGACTCAAGACAAAAGAAGTAAGACTGGAGAGGAAAGACTTTAGATATGCTATTTGTAGCCGGTAAAAAGTGATGAGGTTCCTATTACAACTTTTCCAAAGTTCTAAACTTTAGAAAAGTTCAGGAGCTAATTTGGAAGATTTACATCCACTTAGAGTCTGCTGAAATCAGAAATCAATAATGCTGAAAAAACAAGAAAGGCTTTAGAAAGGTGTTTTGGTCCTGATTTGGATGTCGTAAATCGCACATCCAAAATCGTAAATTATAGCACCGTTTTGTAGAGCACGCATTGCCTCAAATGAGGATAGTCTTTCAGTTCAGAATAATCAAACTCGTAGCAGAAGTCCAATCCGATTTTCTTCATTACCTGGATTGAGGGCAAATTGGTAGCCGTAGCGTAGGAGTACACCACCTTGATGTCCAACTGTTTGGCGTAGTTCAAAACCGCCTTTGCCCCTTCTGTGGTTAGGCCTTGATTCCACCATTTTTTACCGATTCTCCAGCCGATATCTACACAGGGCGTAAAGTCTGATTCGAAGGTTTTCCAGCCAAGTCCGATGGTACCGACCAGCTCTTTGGTTTCTAAGTGATCCACTGCAAAATAACAGAAGCCTCGTTCCTCAAACAGCTTTTGCATTCGAACCATCATAGCTTGTGTTTCTTCGCGGGTATAGGGCTTTTGGAAAAAATGCATCACCTCCTGATCAGCGTTGATCGCTGTAAAATCGTCTAAATCAAAATTTTGCCAAGTGCGAAATCCCAATCTATCGGTGTTAAACAAGTAATTGATCCCCATGCTAAGAGGCTTTTTCAAAGATGAGGTGAAGAGTCGTGCCTTTTTGATCTTCGCTTTCGATGATCAAAGTGCCACCGTTGTTTTCCATGAATTGCTTCACCAAAAATAGGCCTAGCCCAGTACCCTTCTCTTTGTTTGTTCCTTCAGTCGAGCTGACGATGGACTTTTTTTGCCTGATTTCATGAAGTTTTTCGGGTGTCATCCCAATACCTTGATCTTTGAAGGTGAGCTTGACTTGGTTTCCTAGGTCTTCCAGATTAAGCAAGATTTCGCCTCCCACGTGGGAGAACTTGATGGCGTTTTGAAGGCAATTTTGGAAAACGATCTGTAGCTGAGAAGGGTCTCCATAGATTCTGAAAGGAGGCTGCTCGACCGTGAAATTGAAGTTGATGTTCTTCTTCTGAGCAATGACCTCGTTCTGGTGAAGGGTTTCTTGGATCAGATCCACAAGGTCCAAAGGTTTTTTGTCGGTTACTATCCCGCCCAGTTGTGCATGAGACCATCGTAGAAGTTGCTCGATTTTTTGCTCGGTTTGTTTGACTTGCTTGAGAAGTAATTTATTGGATTCCTCTTTTTCTTGCTCAGATAGTAGATTCATTTCATGTAGCTCGAGCATTTGTCGGATCGCATTCATCGGAGTTTTTAAGTCATGCGAAAGGATAGAAAAGAGTTTGTTTTTTTCCTCATTGAGTTGGTTGAGGGTGTTGTTTTGTGAGACGACTTCCTTTTGCTTTTCAAGAAGTTGACGGTTGAGCTCTTCTTTCTTTTGCATCCATCTCCTGTTGAGTAAAATAATGAGTATCAAAAGGACCAAAATGGAGCTTAAGCCGATGAGTGTGTAATTGCTGATTTTAGCTTTTTGCTCTCCGATCAGGTTTTTTTGTTCGAGGGCAGCCTTGTCCGCCTCCGCCATTTGAAGCTGATGATAGCTTATTTCAGAGTTCTTTTGGTCATTGTAAAGTGTGTCTGCGTGGATTTTATTTTGCCGAGCAAATTGCAGTGCGTTTTTGTAATCACCGAGCTGCTCATACACTTTGGAAAGCAGGTTGCTCGCTCGTTCTTGATCCCAATAAGCTGAAGCTAGCTTAGCATATTCATAGCCTTTTAGTCCTAGTTCAAGTGCTTTTTGGGGTTCTTTTTCTTCCAAAGCGACAAGGCCAAGGCCGGTAGTGGCAAAGGATTTTTCCCAGTTGGTGATTTGAGGGTATTCTTCTAATACTCGATTGAATAAAGATTTGGCCTCTGTGAAATTTCCCAATTCGAGTTGAATCTGACCCTGACGGTTGATAATCATCATCCGTTGGGTGGATTCCGGGAAATTTGTGGTAAAGTCATAACCTTCAGTCAAAGCAGTCATGGCCTCTGGGTATCGGCTCAGCTCTGAAAGTGATATTCCAAGGTTGAGGTAATTTGATCCAAGAGAAATGCTGTCTTTTCGCTCTAGGTTGATTTCAATACATTGTTCGAAAAAAGATGCTGCCTGCTCGTAGGCGTGTTGACTCAGGTAGATCAGTCCTCTTCCATTCAGCGCGAACGCTTTTTGGTATAAATCGTCTTCTTTTTCGAGCAATTCAAACGCTTTGGAGTATTCCTTGACCGAAAGAGAATAATTGCCTTTGATGTAATTCAGTGCGCCAAGCTGATTGGCGATCATTCCTTGTTGGAGACGGGTCAGCGCGGGAATTTCTTGCGCTTTTTCCATGGATCGGATCGCTTTTTCCAAATCCTTGTATCGTAGATCGACTGCTTGGACAATCAAGCTATCAAATTCGGGATTGCCTGTAGGTTTGATGTTTTGGGCAAAAGTGGAAGTATATGCCAATCCGAGGCATACTATTAAAAAGAATAGAACCGAAGCAAATCTTGAAATCAAAGTTAAAAGGGTGTGATGCTTAAATATAGATGGATCGAAATAAAAACAAAAATGCTTTAAGTCGTGCCTTGCAAGTTTTCTGAATGTGGGGTGGTAAACTGAAAAAAAGGGATCAACTGATGGAGAAAAAGGGTCTCTCGATCGTAATCAAAAAATCACATGTCTATTTTCGGTTATGATCGAGAGATTACATTGATTAGTAGTCTCCTACTTTTCAGCTTTCAGACTTTCTTCAACTTGATCACGCCAATTCTTTTGGCTCAGATTTCAATTCTTTCAAAAAGTTTGGGCAAAAGTCATAACCATTTTCCCATGCTATTCCACCTCCTGGCTCGATAAATACCTTTTCAAATTTGGAAGGATCCAAGAGCTCCGCGGTAAAGCCTTTGCCCAAGAAAGGTCGAAGATTGACTGTTTTCTCTTCACCATCCTTAAACCGCAACCAAATATGATGGTCTGGCAAGGTCTTAATTTCAATTACTTCGTTCATCTTTTTAGTCTAAAGGTTCGATTCGTTCAAGTGGTGATGGAATCTGAGATTTTTCCCAATTTTCGAGTAGTTGATCACGATGCTGGGAAGCCCACTCCAATACCAAAACGTGAGCACGGTTAGGAAGATTCCCCGCTAATATTTCTAAGGTTTTGATGTCATATTCGGCCTTCATACCCTGATATTCCGCATGGAAATGCGGAGGATTATGATCCTGAAAAATACATTCGAATTATGATTCCGTAAAACCTTGATATTTCTGGCATTTCTATATAGATACATTCTTGAGAAGAAAAAAATACTGCCTTCTGTATAGAAGATGAAATCAACTTTTTCAACTTTCTGACTTCTCACTTTCTCACACCTCCATCCCATTAAACGGATTGAATCTTCTCCTTCCTACACCCATGGCTACGGCACGACAGACGGTTTTGTCGCCATACTTCACATTGAGCTTGTCTAGAGCCTGGTAGAGGTTGATCTGCTCCTGGCTGTCCTCGAAGAGTTTGATCTGGTAATTGCCATAGACCAAGCTGCTGAAGCGCACGCCGATCAGTCTGATGAGGAGTCGGCGGCTGTAGAGTTTTTTGAAAAGGGCCTTTACCACAGGCAAGAGCGTATGGTCCGCCGAAGTGTAGGGAATCCGCTGCTGTATGGTATGCGTCTCAAAGTCCGAGTAGCGAATCTTCACACTCACACAGGCGGTGAGTTGGCCCTTTTGCCGAAGCTTGGAGGCGAGCTGCTCGCACATCGCGATCATGGTAGCTTCGAGTAGCTTCACGTCGATGGTGTCTTCTTCGAAGGTGTTTTCGGAGGAGATCGACTTGGCTTCAGAGTAGGGGACGACCGGTGAGCGGTCGATGCCGTTGGCTTTTTCCCAGATCATCTTCCCGTTTTTCCCAAAAGTGGCTTCCAGCAGTTCGGAAGGCATCTGCTGCAGGGTGTGGACTTTTTTGACGCCCATGTTGTAGAGTGTTTGGGAGGTCTTTTCCCCGATCATGGGGATTTTGCGCACGGAGAGTGGAGCTAGAAAGGGCTTTTCTTCGCCAAAAGGAACCTGCTTTTCGTTGTTGGGCTTGGCCTCGCCGGTGGCGACTTTGGAGACGGTTTTGTTTTCCGATAGGCCCATGGAGATATTCAGTCCACTCTCGCGGATGATGCGCTGCCGGAGTTCGTGGGCGAGTTTGAAGCAGCCGAAAAACCGATCCATCCCCGTGAGGTCGATGTAAAACTCGTCGATGGAGGACTTTTCGAAAAGCGGGACAGATTCCTTGATGATCTCGGTGACCTCGTGGGATTTTTGGCTGTATTTCTCAAAGTCCCCCCGCACGATCACTGCCTCGGGACAGAGTTGCCTCGCGGTCCGCATGGGCATGGCTGAGTGCACGCCAAACTTCCGTGCCTCATAGCTGCACGAGGCCACGACTCCCCGGTCACTCGAGCCTCCGATCAGGATAGGTTTGCCATTCAGTCGGCTGTCAAAAAGCCGCTCCACCGACACAAAAAACGTGTCCAAATCCATATGCACAATGCTTCGCTTCCCTTCCATGGCTTTTTGTTAATTATTTTGACATTTCAATGTTTATAATTTAATCAAAAAGGATAGATTTGGGTTAAGTAAGTGGCGGAAGTTGTCGGGGTTGGAGGAAATGTAGCTTGGGATCGGGTATTCAACAACTCTGAATAAAAACCGTAATTTGTAGTGCTAAACCCTTCTAAATCAAAAGTAAGTCATGTCAAAAGTTGAGACCTTAATTCAGGAAATCAGAGCCCTAGAGCCTGAGGATCTTCAAAAAGTCCTGCAAGAATTAGTAAATCAGGCGGATCGGCTAAGGTTGGCAAAAGATGCGTTGGCGGAATTTGCAGGGTCAGGAAAAGGAGTTTGGGAAGTTGATGCTCAAGAATACAGCAATCAACTCCGGTCAACTGATAGGCTATAATCATGAAATTATTCATTGATACCTCTCCATTTATTTATTTGGTAGAATCTCATGAAACTTATAGCCAACAAGTTTCGGATTTGTTCCTCACTAGTATTGGTAGAAATGATCAATTAGTCACAAGTGTGATCACGTGGATGGAGTTTGGCGTGATGCCCAAAAAAACGGGGAGACTGGATCTAATAGCAAGATATCAGGATCTCTTAGATCGTCTGGGTATTCCTTTAGTGCATGTCAATCAAGCTGTAGCTGAGAAGGCAGCATCTCTGAGAGCTAAATATGATTTTTTGAAAGCCATGGATGCCCTACAGCTTGCTGTGGCGATTGAATCTGACTGCGATCGGTTTATTACCAATGATAAAGGGCTTTTGCGGTTCCAAGAACTTCATGTCCTGACACTCGATCAGCTTTGAGAATGTCTTTTATGCTGCTTGATCAAGCATGTTTCTATGAAAATGCAATTACAATCAAATCTTAAGTTTCTAAGAAAAAAGAAAGGCTTCACTCAGGAAACCCTTTCCGATACATTGGGAATTACCCGTTCCAAACTGGCGGGTTATGAACTCAATATTAATCCTCCACTGGAAACGCTGGTGAAAATCTCCGATCAACTTGGAGTTTCTATCGATATCTTGCTGAGAGAAGATTTAACTTCTTACTCCGAATACAAGCTCCGCGAACTGCTCGAGACTGATCAGTTTCTGCGTGGGCGAAAGCTCCGGATTCTTTCCACTACGGTGGACGCGGAGGGACGCGAACTGATCGAGGTGGTTTCTCAAAAGGTCAAGGCCAGCTATCTGGCGGGATTTGCTGATCCGGAGTTTATCTCTGAGCTACCGAGATTTTCCTTGCCTTTTCTTCCTACAGACAAAAAGCACAGGGTATTTCAGGTGGATGGAGACTCCATGTTGCCGATTCCTGATGGGGCTTGGATTGTCTGCGAATACGTGGATGACTGGATGGCGATCAAAGACGGGGAGCGCTATGTGATCGTCACCGAGCAAGATGGCGTGACTTTCAAAATCGCTTATAACCGGATCAAAGCAGAGCAGAAGCTCTTACTTTGCTCCGCCAATCCGATTTATGTTCCGTTTGAAGTGGACATTGAGCAGGTGCGTGAGGTGTGGCGCTATCGCTTGTCGATGGTTTGAAATCTGAGATACAATAGAAATACTATTGGAATAAACTCCACTTCGTTCCGCGAGATAGTGTTGAAATAGTGCTTGGTCAATGTCGAATCTCTTTTCAAACCAATTAACTTTTAACTGATTAACCCTTTTCCATGTCCATCATTTCCTCTCCTTTTGGTAATATCCTGCTCGAGTCCCGCGAGGGTTGTCTGAGCTGCTTGCGGTTTACCGACGAGCAAACCGACGGTGAAATCTTTGACCAAGTACTTTTAAGTGCCAAGGAGCAGCTGGAGGAATATTTTGCAGGGAAAAGAAAAAACTTCGATATGCCAATCGGGCTGGGGGGGACGGAGTTCCAGCGAAAAGTATGGATGGAAGTGGCCAAGATCCCGTTTGGGCAGACGACGACCTACATGAAGCTTTCGCAAAAGCTTGGCAATCCTGCCGCCATCCGGGCTGTTGGCGCAGCGATCGGCGCCAACCCGATTTTAGTCATCCTTCCTTGTCATCGAATACTTGGAAGTGACGGCAGCTTGACAGGTTATGCGGGAGGACTGGACAGAAAAAAGGCCCTCCTGGAATTGGAAGGCCATGCATTTCAGGGAAGTTTGTTCTAGTGATCAGTTTTCAGTCTCAGTGTTCAGTTGTGCGATTCACTGCAAACTGCGACTGATCACTGCCTACTTTTTTTCCTCCAGCTCCACGATCACCTCAATCTCTACGGCCATATTGTTAGGTAGGGAACCGACCCCCACGGCAGAGCGGGCGTGTTTTCCTTTTTCTCCAAAAATCTCTACCATCAGATCAGAAAATCCATTGATCACTGCAGGCTGAGCGGTAAACTCCGGCGTAGCATTGACCATTCCGAGTACTTTGACAAATTGCTTGATGCGGCTCAGGTCTCCTGTGGCAGCTTTGAGCACCGCGATGATTTCCATACCGGTGTCTCTGGCGGCTTGATAGCCTTGCTCCACACTCAGGTCAGCCCCGACTTTTCCGTAGATTTTTGGGCCACTGCCTGCGAGGTAAAGTAGATTTCCCACCTGCTTCCATTTCACATAGTTGGCGATGGGTTGGCTGACTTC
This sequence comes from Reyranella massiliensis 521, assembly GCA_943370675.1. Lineage (GTDB taxonomy): Bacteria > Bacteroidota > Bacteroidia > Cytophagales > Cyclobacteriaceae > Algoriphagus. Next base: position 7,532 of record CALRRX020000113.1, read on the forward strand.
AGGGATAGTTAGGCCAAGCTGTTTGATTTTCTCTTCGGGTGTTTGGGCCTTTGCGGAGTAAGTTGCTAGCGCAAAAATCATCAGGGAGAGCAAAAGGAACGTCTTTTTCATAAATCAGGGATAGAATTTACCGTTTCTAAGCTAATCCTTTCTTGCTACTTTTGGTAGCCTTTTCTCCTCATTCCTATGCAAGCTCTCGAGATTATTCCCTATTCCTCCGGCCTTCAGCCTCATTTTGAATCGATCAATAAGGCTTGGGTGACCAAGTATTTTTCGCTGGAGCCCTTTGATATTGATCAGTTGGAACATCCGGAGGAGACGATTTTGGCTCAAGGCGGTGAAATCATCTTTGCAAAACTCGGTGAGGAAATCCTCGGAACTGTAGCTTTGATTCCCAAAGAATCGGGAGACTGGGAGATGATCAAAATGGGGGTTAAAGAGTCAGCTCAAGGCAAAGGAATAGGAATGGCACTTGGGAAAAGCCTCTTGGAATTGGCAAAAGAAAAGGGAGCCAAAAGGGTGGTTTTGTACTCCAATACCAAGCTGGAAGCAGCCCTTCGAGTGTATGAAAAGCTTGGCTTTACTCCTTGCCATCTGGAGTGTGGGACTTATGGAAGATGCAATGTCAAG
>CALRRX020000114.1:0-8153 GCA_943370675.1 Reyranella massiliensis 521
CTTGATAATTGTATCAGTACCACAGTAGAAGTCGCCAATCAGACCCTGACTGCTTATCCTGGCAATTACTCTTTCTACAAAGAGGAGAAAAAGCTGCGCATGGAGCTTCAGCAAAATGCCTATGAGAATCAGCAGCAGATGATTAAGCAAACAGAGCGATTCATTGAGCGCTTTCGCGCAAAAGCGACTAAATCCAATCAAGTGCAGTCTCGAATCAAAGCCTTGGACAGAATGGAGCGCGTCAATGAGGTGGTAAATGATGAAGCCTTTGTCAATTTTAAATTTAAATTTTCTCAAAAGTCAGGACGAGACGTGGTGGTTTTGGATCAGGTTTCTAAAGCATACGGAGATCTGATTATTCTTAAAAATTCCACAGCCCGTATCGAACGAGGGGATAAAATCGCTCTGATTGGTGCCAATGGAAAAGGGAAATCCACTTTGCTACGCATCATCGCAGGAACCGAGCAAATTCAAGGCAGCAGAACGGAAGGGCATAATCTGATCAAATCATTTTTTGCGCAGCATCAATTGGAAGCACTGACTTTGGATAATGAGATCATTCAGGAAATGGCCCAAGCCGGAAGCGGCAAAACTGAAATGGAGCTTAGAGGTGTATTGGGTTGCTTTCTTTTTTCCAATGAGGAAGTGTATAAAAAAATCAAGGTGTTATCCGGAGGAGAAAAATCTCGGGTTGCCTTGGCAAAGACTTTGATTTCGGAAGCCAACTTTCTATTGCTCGACGAACCCACCAACCACTTGGATTTTCAGTCTGTGAATATCCTGATTCAGGCTTTGCAGCAATATGAAGGTACTTTCATTACAGTGTCTCACGACCGTCACTTTATCAAAGGAGTAGCAAATAAGATTTGGTATATCGAAAATCACGAGATCAAAGAATATCCGGGGACTTATGAGGAGTATGAATTCTGGAGAAGTCAGCAAGTAGAAGTGAAGTCAGTCATTCCGGTAGTTCAAAAAGTGGAGAAAAAACCTGTAGAAACTCCAAGAAATACACCCGAAATGCAGCAGGCCAAAAGGGATCTAAGAAAGCTTGAGGAGCAGTTGGCCAAAATAGAAAAGGAGATCGAGACGTTGGATTTATTGAAAGCTGAAGTAGAGGAGAAGATGGCAGACCCAGATATCTACTCGGATGAATCAAAGGCACAAAAACTGCAAGAGAGCTATCAAAGTGTTCAAAACAGCCTCTATGAGTCCAATGCCAAATGGGAAAATTTGGTAGATCAGATTTCAATCCTACAGGATCAATTGAAGTAATTACTCTTTAATAACTAAGCAGATGAAGTGGATTTGGATTGTTTTTGGAATACTATTCTTACCAGTGCTTGGCAAAGCCCAGGTTTTGGAGGATAGGGTTTTTGTGGATCACATTCAATCTGCAAGGCTTTTTCCGCAAGGACCTAATGTGGATAGTCAATTAGATGCGCCTGTGATCTCTTTGTCTGATGCAAGACAGTTGGTCTTGCTATTTGATGATTTGGCCTACGATCCTGAGTTATACACAGCTAAGCTGGTTCATTGTGATGCAGATTGGAAAAAGTCCGCTTTGAAGGATAATGATTTTTCCACCGGTTTCAATGAGTTTAATGTGCAGGATTATGCCTATTCTGTGAATACCCGGATTCCCTACATTCACTACTCGTTTTCACTTCCTAGAGTCACAAAATCAGGAAATTACATCATTAAGGTATATAAGAACCGAAACGAGAATGACCTCGTCCTGACTCGCAGATTCATGATATATGAGGAATCTGCACTAGTGGGTGCTAGCATTGTCCCTCCAAATCAAACAGAGGATAGGAGAGAACTCCAACAGATCAATGCAGTAGTAAATTACTCCAATTTGGATGCAGTAGATCCTTCTACTCAATTCAAAGTGGTCATCAGACAAAATCAGCGATGGGATAATGCCAAGTTTTTATCCAAGCCCACCTTTTTGAATCAAAGCTCCAAAATCATGCGATTTGAGCCTTTTGAAGGAGAAAGTACATTTAAAGCGGGCAATGAATTTCGGTTTATTGATTTAAGGTTTATCAGAGCGACGGGTGTAAATGTGGGTTCGATCAAAGTGGAAGAAACCATCATTTTAGCCGAAAGCCTATTGGATACCCCAAGACCTGGAGGTGCTTATTCTCAGTATTTGGATCTCAATGGCCAATACCTTGTTCTTACCAATGATCGACCGGGTGGAAATCCAGAAGTCGAGTCAGAGTACCTTTATACTACTTTTTTTCTTAAAGCAGATCAAGGTCAATCTATCAAGATGCTTGGATCGCTCACAGGTTGGGGAAAATTGCCCGAGTCAAAAATGGTTTATGATCCAAAATCTAAACTTTACACGACTTCTTTACTCCTAAAGCAGGGCTGGTACGATTACCAGTATGCCGAAGAAGCTTCAGTAGGCACCTTTGAATCTGATTCTTTTGAAGGGAGTCATTTTCAGACCGAAAATGAATACGAGGTTTTGGTTTACTATCGTGGGCTTGGTTCCAGATACGATCAGCTCGTAGGTTACGCCTTTATTCAACCTAATCGTAGAAGGTTGTAGCAAAAAAAAAATCCCCATTTGGGGATTTTTTTTTAGAATTCTTCAGTAGGATCTATTTCATCAGAGGTAGGAGCGACGTTTTGTCTTACTCTTTCTGTCGGCTTGTAAGGAACGAAGCCTTCTCTTTTGAATTTATAGGTAGTTGTGCGATTGCCTGCTGGGTGATTGGCAAGGTCAAGCATTCCAAAACCTTTGTGTGTAAATGCTCCAAGTCCGCATTTGAATACGAAGTCTTGTACTTCAGGTGCAGCATAGAGTGTAAACGGCAGTGTGTAGCCTCTCACTTCATACTTTACATCCATATCGTAAACCGCATAGATACGAGCAAATTTCTTTTGTTGCTCCTTTAGTTTATTTACATAAACCATGTCAGGTACAACTTGGAACTTATAGAAGGACTCCATTTGCTCGGCAGTGTACCAGCCTGATCTTTCCATTCGAGTCAACGTAGACTCGTACAGAAGGTCAGAGAACTCGTCGCTGTCAGGATTGATGAATCTTTTTCCAGCTTCTTCATTGAATGCAGGGGTGATTAGCACCAATGGAGAAATACACACAAACTTATTAGAAGTCTCCAAAGTTGGTTCAACTTCCAATTCGGTGTATTCTGGAGAAAGGATCAGATTGCCAAGTTCGATTTTTGGGGTGGCAAAAACCTGCTCAAGCAAGTAATCCATGAAATCTTCGCTTTGGGACGAAAGTACCAAAGTGACTAAGCTTGAATAGTAATGCAAGCCGCTTCTACTTACTTTAGTCTGACCTTTGAGGCCAGAAAAATTGAAGTAGTTGTAGTTGAAGAATTCTTCACGACCTCCTTTGACGATTAATCCTTTTAGGAATTGCGCTAGGATGTACTGATGATGAAAAGGCAGATAAGAGCCTTTGTTTTTTAGGGAAAATATTAGTCTAACTCTCACGGTGATTAAAAATAATATGAGACAAATTGGTAATGTAAAATACTTTTTTTGTTTGGGTGGATAAGCGCTGTAAAACTACAATTATTTTCCAAGAAATGTCAAACATTGAAGCGAAAATGCATGATATCACCGTCCTGAACGGTATATTCTTTGCCTTCGATGGAAATTTTACCGTTTTCTCGGCAGCCTGCTTCAGTTTTGAATTGTTGATAATCGCTTAGTTTGATTACTTCAGCTTTGATGAAGCCTCTTTCAAAATCTGTATGAATCACACCGGCTGCCTGAGGGGCCTTCCATCCTCTTCGGATAGTCCAAGCTCTTACTTCCTGTACGCCAGCTGTGAAATAAGTAATCAAGTTTAGCAGGGAATAGGCACCGGAAATCAGCTTGTTTAACCCGCTTTCTTCAAGTCCATATTCTGAAAGAAACATTGCCTTTTCATCTGCATCATCAAATTCAGCAATCTGAGATTCAATGGCAGCACAAAGCACGATCACATCTGCGTTTTCTTCTTTTACTTTTTCTCTAAGTTGATCTACAAATTTGTTGCCTGTCAAAATACTCCCTTCGTCCACATTGGCCACATATAAAACAGGCTTTATAGTAAGGAGATGTAAATCTCTTACCGCTTCAAGTTCTTCTTTGTCTACTTCTATAGCACGTGCATTGAGTCCTGAAGTAAGTCCGTCTTTGAATTGGATTAAAACCTCAAGTTCTCTCTTTGCTTTGGCGTCACCAGATTTGGCGATTTTCTCGATTCGTTGAATTTTCTTTTCTACAGATTCTAAGTCCTTAAGCTGAAGTTCTGTGTCGATTACTTCTTTATCGAAAATAGGATCTACACCACCCGCTACGTGTACAATATTGCTGTCTTCAAAGCATCGAATGACGTGAATGATGGCATCTACTTCCCGGATATTTGCTAAAAATTTATTGCCTAATCCTTCACCCTTGGAAGCTCCTTTTACTAATCCTGCGATATCCACAAACTCTATGATAGTGGGAACGACACGCTGGGGATTTACAAGGCCCTCTAGGATTTGGAGTCTTTTGTCAGGCACAGAAACTACCCCTACGTTGGGTTCGATGGTACAAAAAGGAAAGTTAGCTGCTTCAGCCTTAGCGCTTGAAAGCGCATTAAACAACGTTGACTTACCTACATTCGGAAGTCCAACGATGCCACATTGTAATGCCATTAATTTGTTGCTTTAATTTTGAATATGCGATAGGATTTATATCCCTTGTAAAATTCCATGATCGTCACTCTGAAAATGGTATAAACAGGGATGGCAAAAATCATCCCTACTATCCCGGCGATTTTTGCACCGGCAAAGATAATAACAAAAATCTCAAGGGGATGGGCTTTTACGGATTTAGAGAAAATCACCGGCTGCAAAGCCACATTGTCGGTGATCTGGACAAATGCAAAAACCGAAATAATTTTAAGCAGGAAATAGGTGTATTCCGCATCTGAAGAAAAATTACCGGTTGAAATACCAACTACAATCCCGAAAAGCGTCCCAAAAATTGGTCCGGCATAAGGGATTAGGTTAGCAATAGCGGCAAATAGCGCAATAGTCAAAGCATACTCAACTCCTGCCAAAGAAAGCCCAAAGCCAGCTAAGGAGAAAATTGCCAAAACCTGAATCAACAGGCCAAAGAGATAGTTGGATAGTAGTTTTTCGACTTTGGTAAAAGTGGCTACAGATAGCTCAAAATAAGCGTTTGGAATCAGGTTGAGTAGGTTTCTACGGAGCAGACCATTTTCTAGGAGTAAAAAAAATGTAATGAATGCTATTGCCAAGGTTCCGATTAGGATGCTGCTGGTCAAAGAAATGAATCCGCTAATAAAGCCTCCTATGTCAAACTTTTTGATGAGTGCCAAAATGGACAACTTGATTTCATCCAAAAGAAAACCTTCCTTATTTTCTAGTAATTGATATCTCACTAAAAAACGCTCCAATTTTTCGATCGGCTTTTGGATTTGAAAGTAAATACCGTCAAGATCTAACTCACTCAAAATCAATATCTGCTGATTGACAAGAGGAAAGAATACCAAGCTCAACAAAAAAATCAAAGAGACGATAGCTGAATAGGATACCAAAATGGCCATCCACCGAGGAATATGCTGCCCTACTAAATGAAAATCATTGATCTTGTTGGTCAATGGTCTTAGAAGTGCAGCCAAAATCAGTGAAATAATCAGATAAATAGTAATGTTTGAAAAATACCATCCTACGATCAAGAAGATCAGTACAGACAAAATAGAATATACGAAAAACCTTTGCATAGGCCGGATAAAAGAAAAGGAGGCATAAGCCCCCTCAAATATACATTCTTAGATGTTTTTAAACTTACCAAGTTGGGAAGTGATTATTCCCATTTCAGTTCATCATTCATTTCATTTTCTGAATCTTCATTTTCAAACTGCTCAAAATCAAAATCTGGCATTAAATCATTTTTAACATGGTCTACTGCTTCGTTAAGGGCACTGACAAATTTGAAGAAGTCCTCTTTGTAAAGGAAAATTTTGTGCTTTTCGTAGCTGAAGTTATCTCCGTTTACCCGTCGCTTGCTTTCAGTGATAGTAAGGTAATAGTCATTTCCTCTGGTAGACTTGATGTCAAAAAAATAAGTTCGTTTTCCAGCTTTTACTTTTTTTGAGAAAATTTCGTCTCTGTCGTATCCTCGATGATCTTCCACAGTGCTTTAATTTGGGGTTGGTTATCTACACTTTAGGCGTCTAAGATAAAACAAAAGCAGGCTAGATTTCAAAAGAGGTTAGGACTTTTTTTTAAAGACTAGTTGAAATCTGGGTATAAAAAGTTAAAAATCAGAAATAAAAATAATAGCGTTAAACAAGCTGGCGAGAGGCAAAAAATTGAAACTCAATGTGTATAAATAAAAAAGAGTGGACATTGCCACTCTTTTTTATTATTCGCCGTGCATAAATGCTTTCTTGGCAAGTAGTTCTTCTTCGGTCTCTCGGTGGTCTGGATCATCCACACAGCAGTCCACTGGACAGACGGCAGCACATTGTGGTTCTTCGTGAAAGCCATTACACTCGGTACATTTTGCTGTCACGATATAATAGAACTCATCGGAAACTGGTGTCTGCTTCTCTGTGCCGCTTACGACAGTGCCGTCTTCCAGAGTTACCTCCTTCAGATTGGTTCCACCTCCCCAAGTCCATTCTACACCACCTTCATAAATTGCTGTATTCGGGCATTCAGGCTCGCATGCACCACAGTTGATGCATTCGTCTGTAATCATTATGGCCATAGTTCTTCAATTTTGATTTTCAAAAGTACAACCTCATCAACTTTAAGGCAATAAAAAAGTTGTCACACTAATTAATTTAAATTTATTCCAAGCTAGATGTGTTTTGGATACCTTTGTCGCATGAGTCAATTTCCAAGCTTTCAGTCCCGAATTCAAGCATTTATTCAACTAGGATTGCAGATTTCTTCTTTAGACGAGGAGGAGAAAAACTCACTTTACAGAAGAGCTCAAAATCAAAATGCCTGGTTTATCTCAAATTCGGTGAGCAGTGCATTGGAAGGTATTCGGCTTCTTTTGGAAAAAGATAATCTGATTAAGTGGCTTTCCAAGTATCAAATCAAAGAGCCATCAACTCCGAAAGATGTTGGGGTTTTGATGGCTGGAAATATTCCCGCGGTAGGATTTCATGACCTTCTCTGTGTGTTGATTTCGGGGAATATCGCATCTATCAAGCTAAGTTCTTCAGATTCTATTTTGATCAAATGGTTGATAGATAAATTGTTGGAAATTCAGCCTGACTTTGCTTCCTTGATTAAGATAGAAGATATGCTTAAAAGCAAGGACGCTTACATCGCGACAGGAAGCGATAACTCGGCAAGGTATTTCAACTATTATTTTGGAAAATATCCCAATATCATCCGATCAAACAGAACGTCTGTAGCCATCCTTACAGGAGAGGAGAGTGTCCAGGACTTGGAAAATCTTGGAATGGATGTTTTCCAGTATTTCGGGCTGGGATGCAGAAATGTTTCCAAGGTCTTTGTTAAATCTGAGGAGTCATTGATCAAACTTTTAGACGTTTTGGAAAAAAAGGATTGGGTTTATGCCCATCATAAATACCTCAATAATTACGATTACAATAAGTCTATCTATCTGGTGAATGGTGAACCCCACTTGGATAATGGTTTTTTGATCTTAAAAGAAAGTCAAGAGTTGGTTTCTCCAATTGCGGTTCTTTTTTACGAGAAATATCAAGACGAAACTGACTTGGATCGAAAGCTTGAATTAATCAAAGACAAGGTGCAGTGTATAGTAGGGCGGCAAGCGGGGCTAAAAAATGAGGTGATTCCTTTTGGTCAAGCACAGTTGCCGTGTCCTTGGGATTATGCGGATCACGTGGATACGTTGGAATTTCTGATTGCTTTATCTGAGGGCTAATCTCCATCCCAAATTGGTAATTTGACAAGGAATTGGGAGCCTTCTCCTAATGTAGATTCAATTTGGAGAGTCCCATTATTCGGTAATGTGGTCAAAAATAGTTGGTGACTTTGATTGGAAAATTTCTTAGAATGCCACGCAGGTTTGAAGAGGACGTAAGCTCTGCTGAGGAGCAACTTACCAGCAATAAGATCTGCCAAGTGGAATGAAGGGGCTTCGTGTTTCGGAGC
>CALRRX020000115.1:0-8111 GCA_943370675.1 Reyranella massiliensis 521
CGACAAGCAAACATCCAATCCGATAAAGTCGGCCAATTGGAGAGGCCCCATGGGATGCGCCATTCCGAGTTTCATCACCGTGTCGATTTCAGAAACTCCGGCAACACCCTCATAAAGCGTGTAAATGGCCTCATTGATCATCGGCATCAGGATACGGTTGGCCACAAATCCTGGATAGTCATTGACCTCTACAGGATCTTTGGAGAGGTTTCTGGAAAGATCCATGATGATCTCTGTCACCTCATCAGAGGTAGCATAGCCTCGGATGACTTCCACCAACTTCATGACCGGCACTGGATTCATAAAATGCATGCCGATGACTTGGCTAGGGCGCTTGGTCACTGCTGCGATTTTGGTGATCGAAATGGAGGAGGTATTAGAAGCTAAAATGGCAGCTGAAGGAGCAAACTGATCCAATTGACGGAAGATATCCAGCTTCAGGGCCATGTTTTCAGTAGCAGCTTCGACCACCAAATCAGCCTTTTTCACCCCTTCCTCGATGTTGGTAAGTAGCGTGATTCGCGCTAGGGCTTCCTGCTTTTCCGCTTCTGTGATTGCCCCTTTGCTCACCTGTCGGTCCATGTTTTTGGAGATGGTGGCAAGTGCCTTTTCCAATTGAGCGGCAGAAATATCGATGAGTGAAACTTGATATCCATGTTGGGCAAACACGTGGGCGATTCCATTGCCCATGGTGCCAGAACCGATGACAGAGATGAATTGCATAACTGGTTAATTTCGAGTGAAAAGCGTGAATATTTGGGTTTATTTATGGCTTGTAGGCCAAGTTAAGCGTGGTCAAAGCTACCTCTAAGCCTTGCGATTTCCAATTTCAAGTGAAGTAATTCTGACAGGGATTGGGGCAAAATTCCAAACCAAAGGATGGGATTAATCCCTACCTTTGAATCTGTATTTGATCCAAATGTTTAAAGGTATTTGGATGGATACCAGAATTCAAGAGAATCGGATTTTCTCGACCCACAACTTATTTCACATGAAGGAACTTGGACTAATCAGCAAACTTTACATCAACCGATTTACTGATTTTGGAGCATATTTAGCCCTTTCTGATGGGGGCGAGGTGTTGCTTCCCAAAGGCTATCTGACCGGTGAAGAAAAGGAAGGGGATGTCTTGGAAGTCTTTGTTTACACAGATAGCGAAGACCGACCTGTGGCAGTCACCGACCAACCCAAAGCCTTGTTGGACGAGTTTGCCGTGTTGGAATGCAAGGAAGTGACCAAGTTTGGAGCTTTTATGGATTGGGGACTTTTAAAGGATCTTTTTGTACCCAATGCCGAAATGGCAAAACCCATGACTCCAGGTCAAAAGTACCTGATCCGTGTGTGTGTGGATTATAGATCCGATCGATTGATCGGGGTGAGCAAGTACCGAGAGTTTATGTATCCCGCACCAAAGGACTATGAACCGGGGAATGAATGCGAAGGATTGATTTTTGAAAAGACAGATTTGGGCTACAAAGTCTTGTTGGAAGACCGATACGAAGGATTGATCTATGCAAATGAGGTTTTTCAGCCTTTAGAGCTAGGAGAGAAGAGGAAGCTTTGGGTTAAAAAGCGCCGGGATGACGGTAAGTTAGATTTACAGGTTTTGCCCACAGGCCGAGTGAAATACGACGAAGGCTCCGAAAAAATCCTTCAACTGCTTGAGCAAAAGAGCTTTTTACCTCTCCATGACAAATCAGACCCTGAAGAAATCAAACTGATCCTTGGCATGAGCAAAAAGCATTTCAAGCAATGTATTGGTCAGCTTTATAAGGCCAGAGAAATTGAAATCCGAGAGGACGGAATAAGTCTCAGCAGGGATTGAAATCAGCATCAAGAATATTTTTCGATCAATTGAAATGGACTTAGAACGATTTTCGAAGGAGAGTAAATCGGAATTTCCTGCCAACAAAAAGCTGAAGGAAAAGCTAAAGAAGACGAAGCCAAAAAACCTAGACGACACCTTTCACAGCTTGCATGAAGAGGTTTTCTCTAAGTTGGACTGTCTCGAATGTGCGAATTGCTGCAAGACCACAAGTCCGATTTTTATCCAGACGGACATTGACCGACTGGCGAAAACCTTTCGAATGAAGAGTAGCCAATTTATCGATGAATACTTGCATCGGGATGAGGATGGCGACTATGTGCTCAATGCGGCCCCATGTCCGTTTTTGGGTCAGGACAACAAGTGCCTTGTTTATGAAGATCGTCCCAAAGCTTGCCGGGAATATCCGCATACCGACCGAAAAAACATGCTTGGGATTTTGGACCTGAGTCTCAAAAATACCTTAGTCTGTCCCGCTGTTCTCAAAATTTTTTACGAGATCGGCAAAGATTATAGGAAGTGAAGCAATAGTTTTGCTTTTTTGGCAATCAAACCTAGAAAAATAACTATGAATGCATCGGAGACGCAGTTTCTCGGAGTAGATGTGGGGGGAACTCACTTGAAGATTGGATTAGTCGATAAGGAAGGCAATATGCTTGACTTCCAGAAAGAAGATACCACGCAATATAGAGAGCATGCGGATGGCTTTGGGCCCAATTTCGTTCAGGTCATCGGCAAATACCTTGAAAAATATCCTCAAGTTGGAAAGATTGGAATCGGACTTCCAGGAATGATTTCTAAGGACAGAATGACCCCTTTGGAGATTCCCGCCATCCCAGACTTGAACAATTTTCCGCTTAAAGCTAGCCTTAAGGCAAGCTATCCTCATCATGAGTTTTACTTGGAAAATGATGCCGCCGCTGCAGCCATAGGCGAGTTTCATTATGGTAAAGGAGAGGTTTCTGCCAATTTCCTATTTATCACTATGGGAACAGGCATCGGTAGTGCCTTGGTTCTTGATGGACAAGTATTTAAAGGTTCGCGAGGAAATGCCTTGGAAATGGGCCACATGCTTTCTAGAGGAAATGCAGGATTAGAAACCTTGATTGGAAGAAATGGCATCCTAAGAATCATGGCGAATCTAGTAGCCGCCTATCCCGAAAAAGCAGGAGAATTGGTAGGAAAGGAATTAGGAACTCACTTATTGGTAGACACTGCAAAAGCAGGAAATGAGGTTTCTTTGATGGTATTCAAGGAAGTTGCTGAAATCATCAGCGAAGCCATCGTGTCTACTATCCGAGTTCTCGATGTGACAGACGTCTATTTTGGCGGTGGAATCTCCGCTGGCTTGGAGTTTATGATGCCTACCATCGAATACAACACCAGAAAATACCTGACACCGTATTACGTTAAAGACTTAAAACTCAAAAAGGCAACCTTGGAAAACAATGCGGGTACTCTTGGTGCAGCAGCGCTTTGTTTTATGGATTCAGGGTTGTGATATTCACCTCAGACACTTTGCTTAGTGCATTCATTCGAAAAAGAACTCTCAGGGGTTCTTTTTCGGTTTTTACCCCTTCACAATCAGAGCTGGGTTCCAGAAAATAAAAGAAAAAACTCTGGCTTTTGTCCACCAATTCCACTCGGTCGGGTCTCCCGAAAGTTTTGATCAAGGATTGATTGTCTGCACCCAAAAAGTTGTTTTTGATAGTCTGAAGTTCATCCAAATCCTGCATCCTCAATCCTTTGCATCCATACCGGTCTGCTTTCCAATTTTCCAGATTTATTTTTCCTACATCCAATGGACCACTGCAAGAGGAGAGAAGAGATACGAAAACAAGGGTTATTACAAAGAAGAGGTGTCTCATTGGGAGTGATTTTCTGAGGCAAAGATGGCTTGAATTTTTGTCGAATTTAAATTTCCCGGCCTAAGCGGTTTTCTGTTCTTTTTTTGGAAAGCTTTAGGATCTTGATCTTCACAGGCTTGAATCCGAGGATTAATTTTTCCGGCGGAAATTGACTTTTTCTGAACCCTCACACGACCGTAAAGGTTTAACCAAATCGGTTATATTAGCACGTTCAATTACTCTATTCATGTACTACAGATTCGGCAAAGCCTTCTATTTCGTCAGTATTTTAGCTTTTATCTTCTTCCTTTTGTATTTCTACTCCGCCATGCCGGAGCAAGTCGGAATCAGCATCGATGAGGAAGGTTCCCTCAACCGAGATTGGGAAAAGGGTACGTTCTTCTATGGAATGATCGCTGTTTTTCTGGTCTTAAATGCAGTGACCATGTACACCCCCAAGTCTCTAGAGACCAAGGCAAACAAAAAACTGCACCGCATTTTCCCAATTGGGGATCCTTACAGAGATTATTTGCTTGCTTGGTTTTATTCCTTTGGAGGGGTGATCAACTTGAGTTTGGCGATTCTTACACTCTATGTACACGCCATCAATAATCAGGAAGAAATCGGTGCCTCCTCCTACAACCTGTGGTTTTTCCTAATGCCTGCTTTGCTGGCTGTGTGGGTGGTGGCCTTATTTGTATTGCTAATTGGAAAATTTAAAGCTGTTCAGCGCGCTTAAAGAGTTATGGCAGAACCAGTAAAATATACCGAAGACAGTATCAAATCTCTGGATTGGCGGGAGCATATCCGTCTCAGACCAGGGATGTACATCGGGAAATTGGGAGATGGAAGTGCCCAAGACGATGGGATCTATGTGTTGGTAAAGGAAATCCTAGATAACTCCATCGACGAACACATGATGGGGCACGGTCGCAACATTGATGTGAAGATTTCAGATCACAAAGTAGAGGTCAGAGATTATGGTCGTGGGATTCCTTTGGGAAAAGTCATCGACTGCGTATCCAAAATCAATACCGGTGGAAAATACGATTCCGGGGCCTTCCAAAAGTCAGTCGGTCTAAATGGAGTCGGTACCAAAGCGGTGAATGCCCTTTCAGATTTCTTCAAAGTGCAGTCTTTCCGAGAGGGTGAAACCAAAATGGCTGAGTTTGAAAAAGGTATTTTGGTAAATGATCCTGAAGTAATAAAAACATCAGAACGAAATGGTACCCGGATTACCTTTTCCCCTGACGCCTCCATTTTTAAAAACTACCATTTCATCCCTGAGTACCTTGAAAATCAGATCTGGAATTATGCCTATCTGAATGCAGGTTTGACGATCAATTACAACGGCAAAAAGTATTTCTCTGACAAGGGGCTTTACGACTTGCTTTCTAATAAAGTAGACGAAGAGAGCATTCGCTATCCGATCATTCACCTGAAAGGAAACGACATCGAGGTGGCCTTGACGCACTCCGGAAGCTACGGAGAGGAATACTATTCGTTTGTCAATGGGCAATATACCACACAGGGTGGTACTCACTTGGCGGCATTCCGAGAGGCTATCGTGAAGACGATTCGGGAGTTTTATAAGAAAGATTACGATGCTTCAGACATTCGTCAATCTGTAGTGGCTGCCATTGCGGTGAGAGTACAAGAACCTGTTTTTGAATCCCAAACCAAAACCAAACTCGGTTCGCAAAACATCGGTCCCGATGGCCCTTCGCTAAGAACCTTTGTCAACGATTTTATCAAAACCGAGCTGGATAACTACCTGCACAAAAATCCAGCTGCTGCAGATGCATTATTGAAGCGAATTTTGCAGTCCGAGCGCGAAAGAAAAGAAATCTCGGGTATCAAAAAGCTGGCAAACGAGCGGGCTAAGAAGGCCAACCTTCACAATAAAAAGCTCAGAGATTGCCGAGTTCATTACGATGATCCTAAAGCTGACGAAGACATCAAGAACAAAACGATGCTCTTTATTACCGAAGGAGACTCTGCTTCAGGATCGATCACCAAAAGCCGTGATGTGCAAACTCAGGCGGTATTTTCCCTGAGAGGTAAGCCGCTTAACTGCTTTGGCATGACCAAGAAAGTGGTCTATGAAAATGAGGAATTCAACCTTCTTCAGCATGCCTTAAATATTGAAGACGGGATCGAAAATCTCCGTTTCCGAAAGATTGTCATCGCAACCGATGCGGACGTGGACGGCATGCACATCCGCTTGCTGATTATGACGTATTTCCTCCAGTTTTTCCCGGATTTGGTAAAAAATGGACACTTGTTTATCCTCGATACCCCTCTTTTCCGAGTTAGAAATAAGAAGGAAACCATCTATTGCTACTCGGACGAAGAGCGTCAGCGTGCTATACATAAGCTAGGTAGCAAGCCTGAAATCACCCGATTCAAAGGTTTGGGAGAGATTTCTCCGGAAGAGTTTGGGAAGTTTATCGGAGAGGATATCCGTTTGGATCCTATTATTCTGAATAAAGACACCAAAATCTCCGATTTGCTGACCTTCTACATGGGCAAAAACACGCCAGACCGTCAAAACTTCATCATTGATAACCTTCGAATTGAGAAGGACTTGGCTTTGGATGATCCGAAGAAAGAGGAAGAAGAGGAGATAGAGGCGGCATGATTTTTTAGGAATTGATTTCAAAAAATGCTTTGACAACGTAAATGAGCGACGATACTAACTTGAGCGAAGGAAAAGAAGAAAGCTTGCACGATACGGTTCCGGTGACGGGCATGTACAAAGACTGGTTTTTGGATTATGCTTCTTATGTTATTCTAGAGCGGGCTGTCCCTGCGATAGAAGACGGATTAAAACCTGTTCAGCGCCGAATCCTTCATGCCATGAAGGAAATGGACGATGGACGATTCAACAAGGTCGCCAACATCATCGGGCAGTCTATGCAATATCACCCGCATGGTGACGCTTCGATTGGTGATGCGATTGTGAACTTGGGTCAAAAAGACCTTTTGATTGAGACTCAAGGCAACTGGGGTGACGTTCGTACCGGTGACGGTGCGGCAGCTGCCCGATACATCGAAGCCCGACTATCCAAATTTGCCTTGGAAGTAGTTTTCAATCCACAGACTACGGAATGGCAACTTTCCTATGATGGGAGAAAGCGTGAACCGGTCACTTTACCGGTAAAATTTCCGCTTTTGCTGGCACAGGGCGTGGAAGGGATTGCTGTGGGGCTTTCTACCAAAATTCTTCCTCACAACTTCCGTGAACTGATCGAAGGATCGATCGAAATCCTGAAAGGAAATAAAACCAACATTCTCCCTGATTTCTTGACAGGCGGTCTCGCAGACTTTTCAGATTATCAAGAAGGTCTCCGAGGCGGTAAGATCAAGGTGAGAGCCAGGATAGAAGAGGAGGACAGCAAGACCTTGTTGATTAAGGAAATCCCTTACGGAACCACCACAGACTCTTTGATAGATTCGATCTTGAAGGCTAATGAGAAGGGCAAAATCAAGATCAAAAAGGTAGTAGACAACACGGCTAAGGATGTAGAAATACAAATTCAATTGGCACCGGGGGTTTCGCCTGATGTGACGATCGATGCGCTCTATGCCTTCACGGACTGTGAGGTATCCATCTCTCCAAATGCCTGCGTGATCATCGAGGACAAGCCCGTCTTCCTGACAGTCAATCGAATCCTCGAATACAATACCAAGCAAACCAAGGAGCTACTTCGCCGAGAGTTGGAGATCCGTAGAGGTGAGCTTTTGGAGAAATTGCTTTTTTCTTCTTTGGAGAAAATATTCATCGAAAACCGAATCTATCGGGACATCGAAGAATGTACCACTTGGGAAGCGGTCCTACAGGCTATTGACAAAGGGCTAGAACCTTACAAGCCTGACTTCTATCGGGAAATCACCCAAGATGACTTAATCAGATTGACTGAAATCAAGATCAAGCGAATCTCCAAGTTTGACGCTTTCAAGGCGGATGAACTGATGAAGCGCCTTCAGGAAGAATTGAAAGAGGTAAATCACCATCTCAAACACCTGACGGAGTATGCGATTGCTTACTACCAGAATTTGCTTGAGAAATATGGAAAAGGCCGGGAGCGAAAAACCGAAATCCGGGCTTTTGATACCATTCAGGCAGCCGTAGTAGCGGCAAACAATGCCAAACTTTATGTCAACCGAGCAGATGGATTTGTGGGTTTTGGTTTGAAGAAAGACGAGTTTGTCTGCGATTGTTCGGACTTGGATGACATCATTGCCATTCGAAGAGATGGAAAAATGGTGGTGTCCAAAATCCAGGAAAAACTCTTTATGGGCAAGGACATCCTGTTTGTGGGGGTGTTCAGAAAGAATGACGAGCGAATGACCTATAACCTCATTTACCTTGACGGTACTTCAGGTCGATGCATGGTCAAGCGATTCCAAGTAGGGGGGATCACTAGAGACAAAGA
>CALRRX020000116.1:0-8099 GCA_943370675.1 Reyranella massiliensis 521
AGCATGATTACCAAGTCGATCGAGCGTGCACAGCGTAAGGTGGAAGAAAATAACTTTGGTACTCGTAAGCGCCTTTTGGAATATGACGATGTGATGAATTCTCAGCGTGAGGTGGTTTACAAGAGAAGAAGAAATGCGCTGAAGGGTGATCGTTTGGAGCTTGATATTCTCAACATCGTCTATGATGTATGCGAGAGCCTAATAACGATGGGTAAATCGACAGAAGATGCCGAAAATCTCAGAATGAACATCTTCACCACACTTGGTGTAGACTATCAAATTTCTGATGGAGATCTCAAAACCAAAGATGCAGGCAAATTGACGCAAGAGCTTTATTCCACAGCTTTTGATACCTATCAAAAGAAAAATGGATTCATTGCGCAGACAGCATTGCCTGTTTTCACAAGGGTACAAGAAGAAAGAGGCGGCACAGTCAAAGATATCATGGTACCTATCACTGATGGAATCAAGCAGATAGGGGTGGTTTGTAATCTAGAAAAGACCATTCAAACAGAAGGTCATGAATTGATCCGAGCGATTGAGAAAAACGTTTCTCTAGCCATCATCGACCAAAACTGGAAAGAGCACCTTCGTGACATGGATGACCTAAAGCAGTCTGTGCAAAATGCCGTTTACGAGCAGAAAGACCCGCTTTTGATCTATAAGTTCGAAGCTTTTGAAATGTTTAAGCGATTTATGGGCAAGCTCAATGAGGATATGATTTCATTCCTTAGCCGTGCTGATCTGCCAAAACAAGATCCAGCACAGGTTCAGCAAGCTCAGGTGCAGCGTGCCCCCGAACCTAAAGTTCAAGCATCTAAAGCAGAAGTTGGTAGCACTTTAAATCCGGGAGCAAACCGTGCAGCTGCAGCGGCTGCTTCCTCAGGAAGACCAACACCTCAAGCTGTAGCACCTCGCAAAACAGAGAAAGTCTACGGACGAAATGATAAAGTATCAGTTCAATACAAGGATGGAAGCACCAAGCTTGATGTCAAATTCAAAAGCGTGGAGCAAGATATCCTAGATGGAGTCTGTGTAGTCATTGAAAATTAAGGTTAAATGAAAAAGCTCTGGGTAATTGGAATTTCATTTTTGATTCTGGGATGTAAATCCACGGGGACGCTGTCTTCGGATGGACCTACTTCCTATTCCGGTTATCAAGAAAATTTGGCTGCTTCGTTGCCAGAATATCCCGATTTCAATACCACAGTTGAAAAGTCCAAGCCAGAGGTAATTTCTTCCTCACAGGCTGTGGATGGCCAGCTTAAGGAATTGCAAAAAAGGACTTATGACAAGAATAAGTCCGAACCGTATTTTAGTGGATTCACGGTTTTGGTTTATTCAGGAATAGATCGAAATGCTGCATTTAGAACCAGAGACGATCTCACGACCTATTTCCCTGAAATAGCACCCGAGATGCAGTACCAGCAACCGCGCTATTTGGTAAAGATTGGCCAATACACCTATAAAGTGGAGGCGCAAAAAGCATTTTCCAGAATCAAAGCACAATTTCCTACTGCACGAATTATTCAGGATAGATTTCTCAGAAAAGAATACGTGCCACCTGTTACTACCGATCAAAATGCTCAAGGACAGAATTAAATCCCTGGCAAAGGAATACAAAGAAGAGGTAATTGCCACCCGCAGACACCTTCATGCAAATCCTGAGCTTTCATTTAAAGAATTCAAGACAGCGGTTTTCGTAGAGGAAAAGTTACGCCAAATTGGAATTACCGAGATCGAGTCTAAAGCAACCACAGGATGGTCTGCTTTGATCAAGGGAAAAAATCCGGATAAAAAGGTGATTGCCCTTCGTGCAGATATGGATGCACTTCCTATCGTAGAGGCTAACGATGTTCCCTACAAATCACAAAATCCCGGTGTCATGCATGCCTGTGGGCATGATGCACACACAGCCTCTCTTTTGGGAGCAGCAAAAATTCTGAACGAAGTCAAAGACCAGTTTGAAGGTACGATCAAGCTGATCTTCCAACCTGGTGAAGAATTGGTACCCGGCGGCGCCTCGTTAATGATTAAGGATAAGGTTTTAGAAAATCCCCGTCCCAACTCAATTATTGGGCAGCACGTGATGCCAATGATTCCCTCAGGGAAAGTGGGCTTTCGTCCTGGATTATATATGGCGAGCACGGATGAAATCTACATTACCGTGAAAGGAAAAGGAGGACATGGTGCCATGCCGGAGACATTTATTGATCCGGTATTGATTTCTTCTCACATGATTGTGGCTTTGCAGCAGATCGTAAGCCGAGTTGCTAATCCTAAAATCCCTTCTGTGCTTTCCTTTGGCCGAGTGGAGGCCTTGGGTGCTACGAATGTGATTCCTAATGAAGTAAAAATTCAGGGTACATTTAGAACATTGGATGAAGCCTGGAGAGCCAAAGCTCATGAGAAAATGCTTCAAATAGCTCATGGTATAGTCGAAGGAATGGGTGGTCAACTAGATTTTGAAATCCGAAAAGGGTATCCTTTTCTAAAAAACGAACCTGAGTTGACGGCTAGATCTATGGAAGCAGCCAGAGAATATCTCGGAGAAGAAAATGTCCTTGACTTGGATATCTGGATGGCAGCAGAGGATTTCGCATTTTATTCTCAGGAAATAGACGGGTGCTTTTACCGTTTAGGTACTCGAAATGAAGCCCGTGGAATCGTATCTGGAGTGCACACCCCGACTTTCGATATCGAAGAGGATGCATTGGAGATAGGTTCAGGCTTAATGGCTTGGCTTGCCGTTTCCGAACTTACCAAAGGATAACTTTCCCTTAACTCAAAAAATCAGCGAAGGACTATCTTCGCTTTTTTGTTACAATTATGAACAGAATACAAACCCTCACCCTTACGCTTTTCTTCAGTCTTATCGCTTCTCAGGCATTCGCTTGGGGACAATTGGGGCACTATCTGATAGGATACATGGCCGATAAGCAACTGAAAAAATCTACCAAAAAGAAAGTAGAGAGCATCCTCTACCCTGTCTCTTTGAGTAAAAGTGGTACTTGGATGGATGATATCCGTTCCGATAGGAGTTACGATTATGCGACCACTTGGCACTACCTCAACAGTAAAAATGGAGAGTATGACCCGAGTACTCAGGAGAAAACTGGGGATGCGTACGAGGCTATTCAGCGAATCAAAGCCGAACTGAAAGCCGGAGGATTAGATCCTAAAACCGAAGCCGAAAAGCTGAAAATGCTAATTCACATGGTCGAGGATATCCATCAGCCACTGCATGTAGGTACTGGCGACGACCGAGGTGGAAATGACGTTAAAATTGAATTTTTCAATCAGCCCACCAATCTTCATGCACTTTGGGATAGTGGAATGATTGATCGTCAGGGTATGAGTTACACTGAAATCGGAGACGAACTTTATCGCAGAATGACTCCTGAATTGCAGGCAAAATACAGATCAGCCACCATGCTCGATTGGCTTAAGGAAGCCGTAAGCTATCGCCCAATGTTGTACAAACTTCCAGAAAACAAGAAAATTAGCTACCAGTACATGTATGAAAACTATCATATCGCGGAAGAGCGAATGATCGCGGCAAGTGTACGTTTAGCTCAGATTTTGGAAGAGATTTATCCATAATCTCAAGTGAAATAATTCCAAAACGGCTTTTGTCTCCTAGGATGGCAAAAGCCGTTTTTTTATTTTCAGTCAAACGTATCCGTTATGACCATCAAAATTGCCATCGCAGAAGACAATAGCTTTTTGCTTAAAGCCATCTTGGATAAGCTTTCCCTGTACCCGGATTTGGAAGTCAAATTTCATGGATTTAATGGGTTGGAGCTTCTGGAGAAATTGGACAAGGATCCTAATGTCCACTTGATTTTGATGGATATTGAAATGCCCAAAATGAACGGGATCGAGGCAGTCGAAAAGGTGGCTCAAAAGTATCCCCAGATCAAAATAATTATGCTTACGGTATTTGATAATGATGAGCATATTTTTAGAGCGATTCAAGCAGGTGCTCATGGTTATTTTCTAAAAGAAGTCGATCCACCCACTCTTCATCAGGGTATTATAGACACCCTTGAAGGGGGTGCCGCAATGACTCCTTCCATTGCGATGAAGGCGCTTAAATTGCTTCGGAATCCGCCCAATTTTGAAGAGGCCAAAGAAGAAATCAATCTGACAGCCAGAGAAATAGAGATTTTGGAGCAAACAGCCAAAGGGCTTAATTACCATCAGATCGGTGAGAACCTGTTTATTTCCCCTAAAACCGTCCGTAAGCATATCGAGAATATTTATGCCAAACTTCAAGTCCATAACAAGATGGAGGCCGTACAAAAAGCCGTGAAAAACCGGATTATTGAAGGATGATTTTTTTGGTAGGGTAAAAAAAGTCAAGGAAAAGAAATCACTTTAGGAAAAATGTCGTAATTTAAAGGACAATTTTCTTTGCCATGAGCGATTCTGATTATCTTCAACTTAATATGGTAGCAGAGGAAATGGCGACCTATGTCACTAGCCTTCCTAGATATTCACGTTATCCTACCTTAAAGGGGGTTCCTTTGACTCGGTTTTTTTCGGATCGGATGATGGTGGTGGATGTGATTCGTCAGGGGATTCCCACCTCGCTTTTTATGTCTATCAAAGAGATGACTCCATTTTCAGATCAGGAGTGGTCAGATTTCTTGGACATTTCTCTAAAATCTCTGCAGCGCTACAAAAAAGAGTCGGACTATGTCTTCCGCTCCATTCACTCTGAGAAGATCATCGAGTTGATGGAAGTGACTGCGGTAGGTTTAGAGGTATTTGACACAGGAGAGGATTTTGCAGCTTGGCTTAATTCCAGTAGCCATGCACTCGGTAATAGACGTCCGATCGAGCTGCTGAGGGATTCCTACGGCAAAGAATTAGTGCTCAATGAGCTTCATCGGATAGATCAAGGCGTATTTGTCTGATGCGGGTTTTTCGGCTGATTCGAAAAAAGTACGGACTTGAATTATCCGGAAAAGGTGCTGCCCTCTCGGGCAATCGTTGGAATTCCAAAGGAACCGAGCTGATTTACTGTGCGGACAGTCGGGCTTTGGCGATGGCTGAAGTGGCTGTGCACCTTTCTCTTTCCATTTTGCCAAAGGACTATATGATGGTTGAAATTGATATTCCGAGTTACGTTTCGGTCGCCAGCCTTTCCAAAGAAGATTTACCTGCCAATTGGAGTAGTTTTCCCCATCTTTTGGATACTCAACAGATTGGAGATGCTTTTGTAGCTGAACGAAAAAACTGCGTTCTGAAGGTTCCTTCAGCGGTGGTTCCGGGTGATTTTAACTTTTTGATCAATCCGCATCATCCGGATTTCTCAGCCATTCGGATTGTCGGTCAGGAAGATTTTCCTTTTGATCAGAGGCTTTTTCAATGACCAATTTTCAAACTCAATGACAAATGTTTAAGGATGGGAAATCCTTGAACATTGAAAATTGATCATTGCTCATTGAAAATTCTTTTCGCCCCATCCAAAAACTCCACAAATGCTGCGATATCCGTATTGTACCCTCTTGGTTTAGCCAAAAGCTGCTCGTTATGATCTAGGATTACATAGTAAGGCTGGGCATTGTTATTGAATCGGGTGATCTGGAAATCGGCGTTTTGCTTGCCGAGTGTTTTTTTCACCTTGCCATCATAGGTGGAAGTGTACCATTCGCTTTCCGGGAGTTCCAGTCGCTCGTCGATGTAGAGTGCCACCATCACAAAGTCTTCCTTCAGGCGCTTCAACACCTGCTGATCTACCCAGACATTTTCTTCCATTTTTCGGCAATTCACACAACCGTGTCCGGTGAAGTCGATTAGCAACGGCTTCCCTTCACGCTTTGCAGCTTCCAGAGCTTGTTCGTAGTCGAAGTAACCTTGGATTCCGTGCGGGATTTTCAGCCTATCTGCGTATTTGATTACTTCAGTTGAAGTAGAAGGAGTATCACCTGAAACTATGCCTCCTTCGATTTTGAACTGTTGGGTAGTGATTGGAGGCAGGTAACCGCTGAGGATTTTGAGCGGAGCGCCCCAAAGTCCCGGAATCATGTGGACTACAAAGGCAAAGGTCAGCAAAGCCAAAAGCAGCCTCGGTACACCGATGTGATCCACCTTGGAGTCATGAGGCAATCGGATTTTTCCCAAAAGGTAAAGTCCCAATGCCGAGAAGATTACGATCCAGATCGCGAGGAAAATATCCCGATCCAAAATACCCCAATGGTACACCAAATCGGCAATGGATAGGAATTTGAAAGCTAAAGCCAGTTCCAAAAAGCCCAGGACCACTTTTACTGAATTCAACCAACCCCCAGACTTAGGCAATCGCTGCATCCACTCCGGGAAAATCGCAAACAAGGTGAACGGAATCGCAAAAGCCAACCCGAAGGAGAACATACCCAAAACCGGTTTTACCAATTCACCGCCGGCAGAGGAAATCAGGATTGATCCGACAATCGGTCCGGTGCAGGAAAATGAAACCAACACCAAGGTGAATGCCATGAAGAATACGCCACCCAGTCCCCCTTTTTCAGCTTTCGCATCAATTTTATTGACAAAGCTGGATGGTAAAGTCAGCTCAAACATGCCTAAGAACGCCAGTGCGAAAAAGATGAAGATTCCGAAGAAGAACACGTTTGGAATCCAGTGTGTGGCTAGCCAGTTGGCAAACTCAGGGCCCTGAATCGCCGCCACGGCAGTGCCAGCAACGGTATATATAGCGATAATGGAAATTCCATAAATGAACGCTTGACGAATTCCTTGCGCTCTGGATTTAGATCGACCGGTAAAAAAACTCACCGTCATTGGAATCATCGGAAACACGCAAGGCGTAATCAATGCGGCCAATCCCGCCAAAAAGGCTAGAACCATAAAACCCCAAAGCGATTCGGTTTCTCCTTCGGCCGTGAAGTCTTGGGGTTCTGAAGTGGCATTTTGTTGTTCTGCTTCTCCAGAAGCAGAACCTTCTGTAATTGTAAAAGGTGAATCTTTTTCTACTTTTTCGGTATCTGAACTATCAGCGCGTAGTTTTTCAGTTTCTTGGCTAATAATCTCTGTTTTGGCTACTGCTTCTAAAGAAGCAGCAGGGCGGTTAGCCTCTTTCGCCGTAAACTTGATCTCAATATCCTGTTCGTAGTTAATGCATTGCCCAGTCAGATCTGAGCACATTTGGTATTCCAGCGAACCTTTGACAACTCCGGTAGTGGCTTTAATGGTGATAGGCTGCTCAAATCGCCCTTTTCCCATAAAATAAGTCACATCGCCTTCCCAAACCTCGTCAAATTTTTTCTTGGGATTGATGGCTTTGAGTTTGGAGGCTACAGCAAAATTTCCCGATTCGGCAGGTACAAACTCGGTCAGAAGTGGACCCAAATCCTTATCAAAATCATTGGAATACACATACCAACCCATCGGAATCTCTGCCTCCATGACAATTGTGGCTTTTTCTCCCACCTTTAGTTCCTTTGGCTCCAAAGTAAACGTCCACTTCGGTGGCTTCACTAATTGTGCTTGCGTAAAGAAGGAGATTAAAAGAAAAACCGGAAGCAGAAGCTTGCCGATCTTTTGGGAGGTTGGGGTCATGCGAGGTTTGGATTTACTCTGGCAAACAGGGAATAAGGTCTTGAGGTTCGAAATTAAGCCCTTTGGAAAGGGTTTTCGGCGACTTTGATCACTTTTCGCTGAGCGTTCTAAAGTGTCTGAAGAAAGCTGCGATGGTCTCGATGCCGATAAAATAGTTTTTCACTCCATAATGCTCATTGGGTGAATGAAGCGCATCGGTATCCAAGCCAAAGCCAAAAAGGATCGGATCGCTGCCCAATTCTTTTTGGAACAAAGCCACAATCGGAATCGAGCCTCCTTCACGGGTTGGAATCGGTCTTTTTCCAAAGGTTTCCTCCATGGCAGCTTCGGCAGCTTGATAGCCAATTGATGAATCAGACACCACTGCTGGAGCTCCTCCGTGATGAGCTTTGACTTTTACTTTGACGGATTTTGGCGCGATGGCTTTAAAGTGTGCTTCGAAAAGCTGGGCAATCTCATGCCAATCCTGATCGGGCACGAGTCGCATCGAGATTTTTGCAAAAGCCTTAGAAGGCAATACGGTCTTGGCACCT
>CALRRX020000117.1:0-8083 GCA_943370675.1 Reyranella massiliensis 521
AAACTCATGCGAATGGAGACCAAAAAGATCCTCGGAGGAGTTTGTGCCGGGATCGCTCATTACTTCTCCATTGACCCATTGTGGACTCGGTTGATTGCCATTCTGCTTCTTTTTAGCGGAAATATCAATTTCAGACCCGATTTCTTGGACATCACTCCATTTGACAATTTCAGATTCAGCTTAAGCTTTGGCTTTTTTACCCTGATCGCTTACATCGTACTCTGGGTCATCCTTCCGGTTTCCTATGAAGTAGTCGAGGACAAAAACATCAAAAAGCTCTTCAGAAATCCGGACGACAAAGTAATCGGAGGGGTATCGAGTGGTCTGTCTGCTTACTTTGGAGTAGAAGCCCTTTATGTTCGATTGGCCTTTGTGATCTTGACCTTTGCAGGTGGATCTGGATTGCTGATTTACCTAATCCTCTGGATCATCACTCCTGTGGCTAGCTCCATAACCGAGCGAATCAAGATGAAAGGCGGAGAAATCACCCTAGATAGCATCGACTCTACCATCAAGGAAACCATCAATCCTGTGCCACCTATGCCCGAATCTTCCACCAAGAAAATCTTGATGGCACCGTTTCGGGTTTTGGGAAAGGTGATTGATGCCATTGGTTCTGCTTTGGGGCCCTTGGGCAGGTTTATCGCTCATGTGATCCGAGTAGTATTTGGATTGATCATTTTCTTCCTTGGATTGTGTCTGACCATCGCTCCATTACTTGCCTTAGCGGTGTATTTTGGAGTGACTGATACTGACTACAGGACTTTTGTAGACAATTTCCCGATTCAGCTTTTCACTGATTTGGTACCAGTATGGCTGGTTGTAGCTTCCTTGGGACTGGTATTCATTCCAGGAATCGTGATCCTGCTATTAGGATTGAGTGTCTTAGCTCAAAAGAACCTAGTAGGTGGAAGATTTGGCTTGGTGGCTTTAGCACTTTGGTTGTTGTGTATCGGGATTGCAGGTTTCCAAATTCCAAAGATCGTCGCACAGTTTAAAGAAGAAAACACCTTGGAAACCAATGCTGCTTTACCCGTGACTCCAGGTGTCTTAATCCTAAAAGCCAATGATATGGAAGATGAGGAGCTGTTTAATAAAGCTAACCTAACAATCATCGGAGTAGCTGACTCTGTCGTGACCTTGAAGCAGGAATTTTCGGCAAGAGGAAAATCCAAACAGGAAGCCTTGGAAAATGCCAAAAAACTCGCCTACAACTACTCAGTCTTGGACTCGATCGTGACATTTGATGAAGGATATGACCTCAGATCATTGGATACTTTCCGAGATCAGCGGATCAACCTTACTTTGCAAATACCATATGATCGACCTTTCATTATGGAAAGATCTCTCCTTGAAATTCTGAGGAACACCATCTATGACAATGGCTATCGCTCCTCCGATGTACGACCTGAGGCGGTGTGGGTATTCAACCAAGCCGGATTGATTTGTCTCACTTGTCCCGGAGAAAAGGGTGACCGAAAATCCTGGGAGGATTATGAGGAGGAAAAAACCGAGTTGGACTCTGCCACCAAAGCCCAAGCAGACAGCCTGACCCGATCTAAATTCACCAATGCCCCATTTATGAAAAATTAAGGCATATCACCACCTAAAATTCCAAAAGAGGCACCCCGCGGTGTCTCTTTTTTTGTACCTTCTATTCTAAACCCAAACCTCATGAATATTACAGCCAAATTTTTAGGCGGCTCCGGTGTAGTGACCGGTTCCAAATACCTGATTGACCTTGGAGATTTTGAATTTCTGGTGGATTGCGGCCTTTTTCAAGGGCCTAAAGCACTTAGAGAACTGAATTGGGATAAATTCCCAATGCCGGTTGCAGATCTGGAAGCCATTGTCTTGACTCATGCCCACCTCGACCACATCGGCTACCTTCCCAAACTGGTCAAGCAAGGCTTCAGTGGACCCATCTATTGCACAGAATCCACTGCCGACCTCGCCAAAATCCTCCTGCTAGACTCTGGAAAGCTCCAAGAAGAAGAAGCGGAATTTGCACGCAAAAAGGGTTACTCTCGACACGAAGACCCTCAGCCACTTTACACGATGGAAGATGCCGAATCTGTATTTCCGTTGTTGGTTCCACAACCTTTCGAAACTCCCTTTTCCATCCACCCGGCAGTCACAGTGACCTTTTTCCATGCAGGACATATCCTGGGAGCATCAATTGTCAAATTTGTAATCAAAGGAGAGCACCAAACCAAAAGACTGGTATTTTCTGGAGATCTGGGAAGATACAAAGACCCTATTTTGTACCCTCCTACTCGAATTCCAAGAGCAGACATTCTTTGGATTGAGTCTACCTATGGTGACAGAAAGTCACCTGTCCAAAAACCAGAAGAGGACCTAGCAAGAGCTATTAATGACACGTTTGAACGAGGAGGACTGGTCATTATTCCTGCCTTTGCGGTGGGCCGTACACAGCTACTGATGTACCATTTGTATCAATTGATGGAAAAAGGGAAGATCCCAAAAGTTCCAATTTTTGTAGACAGCCCAATGGCCATAGATGCCACTCGCCTTTATTTAGACTACCATGCTGACCATCGATTGAGTGCCATGCTTGAGGAGGAACAGCATCCATTTAAGCATCCTCAATTGCGTTATTTCCAGAAACAGGAGCAATCCATGTCCCTCAATGAGTACCGAGGTAATGCCATCATCGTTTCTGCTAGCGGTATGGCGACTGGAGGACGAGTGCTACATCACTTCTTTCATCATTTACCTCATGAAAAAAATGGGGTTATCGTGGTCGGCTACCAAGCAGAAGGCACAAGGGGACGAAGACTCCTTGAAGGCGAACCTACCGTACGAATCTATGGTCATGACATTCCGGTAAACGCAAAAGTCTATTCTATTGAAGGACTATCTGCTCATGCGGACCAAGAGGAATTGATGGATTGGGCAGAAGGATTTTGCGAAAAGCCAAAAATGGCTTTTGTCGTACATGGAGAAAAGAAAAGTGCTGAAACCCTGGCATTCAAGCTAAAAGACGAATTGGGCTGGAATACGGTGATACCTCAATACCTGGAGTCATTTGTTCTTTTCGAAGGGATCTAAATCCTAACATGAATTGAATCTTACTCGTATCAGCTGAATAAAACATAATCTCTATCTATCCCATCTCTATGAAAAAAACACTTGCACTTGTCTTTTTAGCGACTTTCTTGTCCTTTACCATCCAAGCCCAAGAAACCTCACAGGCTTCCTTTCCAGGAGAATTTAAAGTAGTGACTATCGTGGAATCGATCGTGCCGATGGGGCTAGGACGAAGCCGAATCATTGACAGTCAGACGCAGGTCGATGCCAGTCTTTTCACTACCCAGCGTACTGATGGAAAAACAAGCGCACAAAAAGAAATCGACCGGGCAGATATCAAAGTTGATGAATTGGAAGAGACCAAACTGCTAAACTTCTTCAGTGCCGCAGGGATCAACTTTCAAAACATCGCTTCCAATGATGCCGTCATCGCTTCCAAGATCAACAGCATGCTGGTGCAAGGCTGGAAATTAACCTTCGTAACCTCCGGAGTTGAAAGCAATGCAGGTTCAGAAGATGGTCAGGGAATTTTCATCACCCGATTGTTTTTCAGCAAGTAAGAATTATCAGAATCTTCTCAAAATGAAAAAGCCTCGGAAGTTTTTCCTTCCGAGGCTTTTGCTTGACTGTCATTTCAAGGATTAATCCGCTTTTTCCTTCTTTTGAACTGAGATGATCAGCTCAGTTCCCTCTCCGGAGTAATCCGCTGTGATCACATCACCTTCCGATAGGTCACCTTTCAGAATTTCTTCTGCGAGGGCATCCTCAAGGTATTTCTGGATAGCTCTATTCAGATGACGTGCTCCGTACTGCTGGTCGTAGCCCTTTTCAGCCAAGAAATCTTTGGCCTTTTCGGTCAATTCGATTTTGTAGCCAAGCTCCGTGATTCTTTTAAACAACTTACCTAAACTGATATCAATGATCTTGAAGATATGCTCTTTAGAAAGTGAGTTGAAGACCACCACATCATCCAAACGGTTGAGGAATTCCGGGCTGAAGGCCTTTTTCAAAGCGGACTGGATAGTAGACTTCATGATATCATCCATTCCCTCTTGCTTGGCACGATTGGCAAAGCCAATGCCTGCACCGAAGTCTTTAAGATCACGAACTCCAATATTGGAGGTCATGATGATGATCGTATTTCTGAAATCCACTCTTCTTCCCAATCCATCTGTCAAGATACCATCATCCAGAACTTGGAGAAGGATATTGAATACATCGGGATGAGCTTTTTCAATTTCGTCAAGCAAGACTACAGAGTAGGGCTTTCTGCGGACTTTCTCAGTCAACTGACCACCTTCCTCATAGCCCACATAGCCTGGAGGCGCTCCTACCAATCGGGATACGGAGAATTTCTCCATGTATTCCGACATGTCGATACGGATGAGTGAATCTTCCTTATCAAACAAGTAAGTCGCTAAAGTCTTGGCAAGCTCTGTTTTACCCACACCTGTTGGTCCAAGGAAAATAAAGGAACCAATCGGCTTTTTGGGATCTTTCAAACCCACTCGGGTACGTTGTATGGCCTTGGTTAGCTTCTTGATTGCCTCCTCCTGTCCAATAACTTTTCCTTTCAGCTCTTCACCCATATTGAGCAACTTGTTGCCTTCATTTTGAGCGATTCGCTTGGCTGGAATTCCCGTCATCATGGCGATCACTTCCGCCACATTATCTTCCTCCACGGTAAACCGCTTGGATTTACTTTCGTCTTCCCATCTGGTTTTGGCAGACTCAAGCTGCTCTAGGAGCTTCTTTTCCTTATCTCTCAGTTGGGCCGCTTCCTCATACTTCTGGGATTTCACCACACGGTTTTTCTCCGCTTTGATGTTTTCCACCTCAGACTCCAGTTTGAGGATTTCCTCAGGTACATGGATGTTATTGATGTGAACCCTTGCTCCTGCTTCATCCAAAATATCAATGGCTTTGTCTGGAAGGAATCGGTCTGAAATATATCTGTCTGACAGCTTTACGCAAGCCTCAATGGCTGCAGGAGTGTAGACCACATTGTGGTGATCTTCATACTTGTCCTTGATGTTGTTCAAAATCTGGATAGTCTCTTCTGGAGAAGTGGCATCCACCATCACCATCTGGAAGCGACGGGCCAAGGCCCCATCTTTCTCAATGTACTGACGGTATTCATCTAAGGTCGTCGCACCAATGCATTGGATTTCTCCTCGTGCAAGAGCTGGTTTGAACATATTGGAGGCATCCAAAGAACCTGAAGCGCCGCCGGCACCTACGATGGTATGCAACTCATCAATAAAGAGGATCACGTTTGGAGACTTTTCCAGCTCGTTCATCACCGCTTTCATTCGCTCTTCAAACTGACCTCGATATTTAGTGCCCGCTACCAAAGAAGCCAAATCCAAAGTCACCACTCGCTTGTTAAACAAGACTCTGGAAACCTTTTTCTGAACAATTCTTAGCGCAAGACCTTCTGCAATGGCTGTTTTACCTACACCAGGTTCACCGATTAGTATTGGGTTATTTTTCTTTCTTCTAGAAAGAATCTGAGCCACTCGCTCGATTTCTTTCTCACGGCCGATGATCGGATCAAGTTTGTCGTCTTCCGCCATTTTGGTTAGGTCACGGCCGAAGTTGTCCAAAACCGGAGTTCTGGATTTTTCAGCTCCAGGCTTAGAAGCCGCGCCTCCTCCTCCAGGATTGGAAGAACCAAAAAGTTTGGACCCATCGTCGTCACCATCTTCAGCTTCTGCCCGTGCCTTAGGCATGGAACCTGCGTCAGATTGCATTTCAAGCATGTCCTTGATGGTGTCGTAGCTGACTTCAAACTTGTTTAAAATCTGAGTAGCGATATTGTCCTCATCGCGCAGAATAGATAGAAGCAAATGCTCGGTTCCGATCAGTTGACTTTTAAATATTTTAGCCTCGAGATAGGTAATCTTCAGTACTTTTTCAGACTGTCTGGTCAATGGAATATTGGCCATGTTTTTCACGTTGTGGTTGGCCGTACCTTTTACCGCTCTTTCGATGGCATTGCGCAGTTCATCCAGCGGAATCCCAAGCTTCTTAAGAATGGAAACAGCAACACCTTCTCCCTCTCGGATCATTCCAAGCAAGAGGTGCTCTGTGCCTATGTAATCATGTCCCAGACGAAGGGCTTCTTCGCGGCTGAGAGAGATCACCTCTTTAACTCTGTTCGAAAATTTTGCTTCCATTTAATTCCTTTCTGATTATCTAATAAATCTGTACGTATGTTACCGAATTTGTTTTAAAAACACAATCCTTTTAACGATTGTTCATGGTTTTTTTAGGGATTGTTTCAGAACCTTTTCTGCCTCAGGACCTACACAAAACAACAAATCCAAGATGCTCAGGTTCGGTTCAAAGTCTACGCCAAAAAGCTGGGGGTATGGGACAGCCTGGTAGTAACTTCTATTCTCAAAAGTGCCCCTAGGCTCTATTTTGCCCCTTAAATCCACTATTTCCCGGGCAACTTCTTCATTTTCTACAACAGATAGCTTGACAGGCCGACGAAGCAATTTCAGACAGATTGTCAGAAGTTGGAGATTCAGCTCCCAGAGGCTTGCCTGCTGCCGCTCCAAGACTGGCTGGAAGTAGGGAAAAAAGTATTCGAAAAAAGGCGCCTTTCCATAGGCACTTTGAATTCCACGCAGGTGAATGGCCTGCCACTTTTGCCCATAATCGATCTGAACCTGACTTATCGGAATTCTCGGCCTCCTTCCCTGAATGGGAATACTCAAGGTCTCTACTTTGTTTGCCAGCAGGATTCTCGTACGGTTGAGATATGACTGTCTTTGATAGAGATCCTGTGGAAAAAGCAACAACTCCTCTGCACCATCAATGGCAGTAAAAAATTCCAGGCTAGGAAGGTAATGCAGGTCGATGGCTATGCGGGTCAAAGGAAGGAAATGGTTAATGGTTAATGGTTAATGGTTAATGGTTAATGGTTATTGGTTATTGGTTATTGGTTATTGGTTGAATTCAGAATTTACGCTCCAATAATTATCTGAATCGGCTTCTTTGATTCAAGTCTCGCGTCTTGATTCTAGCATCTAGCATCTAAAGTATTTCCTCCAACTGACCCAGACCTTCACGAACCACCACTACTTCGTCACCGGTACAATCCAAGATGGTAGATGGCATATTAGAACCGTAACCTCCGTCAATGACGACATCCACCTGATTTTGGTATTTCTCAAAGATCAGTTCCGGATCGGTGCTGTATTCGATGATTTCATCCTCGTCACGGATGGAGGTTGATAGGATGGGCTGCCCCAATTCTTCCACTATGGCTCGGGGGATTCCGTGATTGGGAACTCGAATACCTACCGTTTTTTTATTACTGTGAAGAATCTTGGGTACCTGAGAACTAGCTTCCAAAATAAATGTGAACGGACCTGGGAGCCCCTTTTTCATCATTTTAAAAACTGGCTTGGTAATCACTCGGGTGTATTGAGAAATATTGCTCAAGTCGGCACAGACAAAGGAGAAATTGTGCTTTTTGGGATTGATGCCTTTAATTCTGCAGATTTTCTCCACGGCTTTTTGGTTGGTAATGTCGCAACCCATCCCATAAACCGTATCGGTAGGGTAGATGATTACTCCCCCATTTCTG
Source organism: Reyranella massiliensis 521 (assembly GCA_943370675.1). Taxonomy (GTDB): domain Bacteria; phylum Bacteroidota; class Bacteroidia; order Cytophagales; family Cyclobacteriaceae; genus Algoriphagus. The sequence goes on from CALRRX020000117.1 coordinate 7,652, forward strand.
AGCACTTCCACGATCTGTCGTACCCTTCGTGGATCGGGATTTTCCTCGTATAATCTGATAAATTCAGCCATGATTTCCCTTTCATTTGGTCATACAAGGTTAACCCATTTTTCTGTCAATTCGTGCAAAATCGGCAGATCTGCCGGGGCTAAATCCAAAGAAAAAAGCTGATTTTGGTCATACCAACCGTACTGAGCATGCTCAAGCAGCGTGATCTCACCTCCAAACCATTGAGCCACAAAAGGGATCAGTCGAATGGTCTTGGTGGGATAGGAAAAGTCTACTGGGGTCAAGGCTGAAATCACCCGAATTTCGATCCCCAACTCTTCCCTGATTTCCCTGATCAAACCGCTTTCGGGATCCTCGTCTTGCTCCAACTTCCCTCCCGGAAACTCCCATTTACCCGGCAAATCCATGGACGCTGAGCGCTGC
>CALRRX020000118.1:0-8067 GCA_943370675.1 Reyranella massiliensis 521
GTCGGTTGGCTGTGTAGGTCCGCTCGGGTTTCGTGTAAAAGCTGTAATCGCTGGTGTTGAATAGCTCTCTGCGCTCTGCAACGAGGAAATTGACTCGATAGGTTAGGCCATAGTTGACTCGGTGCGACCAGTAGGCTCTGGCAAAATCCTGCTCGTAGAGCTTCATGTAGTTTTTTCTGACCAACAGCGAATAGGCCGCATTGACTTGTTCCTGAATGGGGTCATCCGCATTAAACTGGTAGATGTAGCGTCCTCCTTCGAGTCCCCAGGTTTGCCCCGAGGTGGGCTGGGTATGGGACCAGCGGAAGTTTACTTTTCCATAAAACCGCTGACTGGAAAAGCCATAACGGAGTTCGGGTTCGATGTTGAAGCTTTTGCGTACGCGATTGACGGAATCCGGAAGTTTGATTTCCTCCACTTTTCGATAGAAAAATCCCATACCTACCTTCCAGCCTTCCACCGTGTTGAAGGAGAACTTGGTGAGATTGGTTGGAAAACCTATGGAAATTCCTTTCCCAAAATTGTATCTGGCTCCGGTAAGGAAATCAAGGGGCTGGTATTTGCTTCTTGCTTTTTTGGCGATCGAGTCTACCTCGCTCACTTTGGCTGCTTCAATGACTGCGAGGCTATCATCCCTTTTATAGCCTTCGATTTCTTTGAACGTGAGCGGTACCGGCCGAATGCTGTCCCAATAGCTTAAGTCGCGTTTTTTGGCAAGGGAATCCACACTGTAGCTGCGTTCGGAGATCACGTCTTTTTTCTCAGGTTCACTTTCCTGCATGACCACTTCTTTCTCGTATTCATTGAGAAGTTTGCGGTATTCTTTGCGGGTTTTAGGTTCTTCGCTCGCTAGCTGCTCGAGGGCAGAAAGTGATTTGGAAGGTTTGGAAGTAGGAATAGGTACCTCTTGGACTTTTTCATCAATAATTTCAGGCTTGTAGGCGAGGTCAGGATTGAGCTTTACCTTGTACTCTCGGGTAGAGGCTAGGTATTGAAACTCGCCCGCGAATCCAAAGACCTTACCGCCAAAGGTGTAGGTGTGGGTCAGGGGCATCCAGACATTCTCGGCAACGGGAGCGTATTGTTGCTTGGCACGGATTTGAAATCCTAGTAGGGAAGTTTGAAGATCCAAACTGTGAATAGCCCAAAGGTCTTCGATGATGTAGATGTATCCTTCAAACACCCGCTCGCCTCTTGATCGAGGTGTAACTCGGATCTTGCTGACCATCACATTCTGGTCAAAGAAGCTACCTTCGTATCGGAACTGGTAATATTGAAATGCATACCGTGACAATGGAGAGACGATCTCATTGATCTGATCCTGATAAAAGGAAGTCTGTATATAAGGTGCAGGTGAAGTGCCCTGATTGTCCCCATTGGTGCGAATCGAAATCACCTTTTCTTCTACTTTGTCAGGAAGAGAAAAAGTAATCCTAGACACAGACTCTGAAGTGTAAGCCTCATTGAGTTTGAGGCCTTCCTCCTCCAGTTTTTTCTTCAGGAAGAATGGCGCATCCGTGAGTTGCCCTGTGCCTTTGAGATAGACCATCATGGAATACTCTTGCAGCTGGAGTCGGTGGTATTTCGCTTTGGAGATCGCTTTTCGCATGATGGTGAGGGCAGGGTCCTCGGCACCGGCTTTCACCTCTACCGTGCTCAGGTTGTAGATTTGGGGTTCGAGTGAAAAATTCAGCTCTACCCAATCGCTCTTGATTTCTACGGTTTGGATTTGGGATTTGTACCCGAGGTATTGCACGACGACATCATAGAAACCAGGCTTGAGTCGGAATTCATAAAGGCCATTCTCATTGGTAGGTACCCCGTCTTCTAAGTTTCGGATAAAGACTGAAGCAAAAGCAAGGGGCTCTCCCTCGTTGGTACTCACCTTGCCTTTGATTCCTTGACTGTTTGCTGAAAAGGAAAGGCAAAAAAACAGGATGATGGCTAACAGATAAAAGCGTGTTTCCATAAAAGTTGGTCAAATTTTCTACATAGATGGTGAAAAATACGGAGGGGTTGCATCACTCGTTGAGTTAAAAAATATGAATGCAGGAAAAAGAGGATATATAAAAGGTAGGTAAACCTATATAAAAGTGATAAAGGGTAGTTATGTATGTGGGCAGTCAACGATTTTATTATTTGATATTTAAAACAAACGATCAAGACTTTTTGAAAAATTTTATAAATGTTGAAAAACTGGCAAAAACACCCTAAAAAATTTATGCTTAATTTTCATTTAATTAATAAAAATTGATTTTTTTAATTATCTACAAATGGAAAACGTTTTCCATTAAATAATTCTCACTATTAAGGCTCTGTTGTTAAGTATTTGTTAAAATATGCCTAATTCCTTTGGAAATAGGTTTTTCGATTGTGCAAGGGGCTATTTGTTAAGAATTGCAAAATCAAAATTTAAACTTCACTTTAGAATCGAAATTAAGTACTCATACCTATTTCGCTTTTTAAAAAACAACAAACCCTATGAGAAATTATTTACCAAAGCTCAAGTCATTGATGCTTGCTATGGCGCTCTTTATGGGAGCGATCATCGGTGTCAATGCCCAAAGTCGCTCCATCTCAGGTACTGTCCTGGATGCGTCGCTTGGAGACCCTGTTCCGGGTGCAACGGTACTTGTAAAAGGTACTACCCGAGGTGCTGCCACTGATTTGGACGGTAAGTTTACCCTCCAACTCCAGCCGGGAGATCAAATCCTTGTCGTTTCCTTTGTGGGATACCTCACTCAGGAAGTAGAAATCGGCAACCAGTCTGTATTGACTATCAATTTGAAGGAAGATATCCAAAGCCTTCAGGAAGCGGTAGTAATCGGTTACGGTTCTCAGGACAAGAAAGAAATTACTTCCGCGGTAGTAGGTGTTAAGCCTGACGACTTCAACAGAGGTAACGTGACCAACCCTACGCAATTGCTTCAAGGTAAAGTAGCTGGTCTTTCTATCACTAGACCAGGTGGTAACCCTAACAACGGTTTCAACATCCGTTTGAGAGGTCTTTCTACTTTCGGTGCCAACTCTTCTCCTTTGATCGTATTGGACGGTGTGATTGGTGCTTCTCTTGAAAACGTTGACCCTAACGACATCCAGTCTATCGACGTATTGAAGGACGGTTCTGCTGCAGCTATCTACGGTGCAAGAGGTTCTTCAGGTGTTATCTTGATCACGACTACTAAGCAAGGTAAAAAAGAAGGTACTACTAACGTAACCATCAACTCTTTCGGAACTTTGGATCAGGCTACAAACTTGATTCCTGTGCTTTCTGCTGAAGAATTCGTAGCAAGAGGCGGTACAGACTTCGGAAGCAACACGGATTGGAGAAATGAATTGATCAGCGATGCGCTATCATTCACTACCAATGCGAGCGTTTCAGGTAGCTTCGATAATACCTCTTACATGGCATCTGTTAACTACCGTGACAATAACGGTATTGTAAACGGTGTAGGTAATGAAAGATTGAATACACGTTTGAACCTTTCTCAAGGTGCATTGAACAACACGTTGAGATTCAACATCAACCTTTCTTTTACAAACGTTGATTCTGAGTCTATCAATGATGCAGCATTTAGATACGCTACTATCTACAACCCAACCGCTCCAATCTTTGAAAATACAGATTTGGCTAATCAGCGTTTTGGTGGCTACTTCCAAAGAGACTTGTTTGACTTCTTCAACCCTGTAGCATTGGCAAGACAGCAGCGATTTGTAGGTGAGACAAAGACTGCATTGACTTCTTACAAAGTAGAGTACGACATCCTTCCAAACTTGACTGTAACTGCTCAGTATTCTCAAGATAGAAGAAATACACTTTCAGGTGGTTTCTGGTCTATCCAAGATTACCAAGTTGGTTTCGGTTCTCAAGGTTCTGCTGAAAGAAATACGTTCGATAGAAGCCAGAGAATCTTCGAATCTACGCTTCGTTATGAGACAGATTTGACAGACAAATTGAACATGACACTTCTTGGTGGTGTGGGTACTCAATTTACTACCAACCAAGGTTTCAATGCTAGAGTTAGACAGTTCCTATTCGATACAGGTTGGAACAATCTAGGTGCCGGTGCACTTCGTTTAGGTAGCAATACCAACGTATCTTCTTTCGCCAATGAAGATCAGTTGAACTCTGCTTTCGGTAGAGCTAACTTCAACTATGACAACAAATTCTTCGTATCTGCTTCAGTTAGAGCAGAAACTTACTCTGGATTTGGTGCTAACAACCAAACTGGTGTGTTCCCTGCATTCTCAGTAGGTTCTGACTTCACCCAAATTTTCGACATGGGTGTGTTCAACCAATTCAAGCCAAGAGTTTCTTACGGTGTTACTGGTAACCTTCCTCCATCTCCAACCTTGGCGCTTGGTGTATTTGGTAACGGTAACAGAATCGACTTGGACGGTGATCCATTGTCTCAGAATGACATCTTCGTAGGTATCAACCAGTTCTCAAACCCTAACAGAGACCTGAAGTGGGAAACTAAGAGAGAATTCAACGTGGGTGTTGACTTCGGCTTGTTGGATGGCAAAATCACAGGTAGCATGGACTACTACACCAGAAATATTTCTGACTTGTTGTTCAACGTACCGGTTGCTACAGGTGCTCCAAACCCATTTGATCCAGGAAGATTCAATACTGCTTCTTCTACTTGGGTTAACTTGGCTGACTTGAGAGCTGCAGGTTTTGAATTTTTGGCTTCAGTTAACCAAATTGGTAAAGGAAGCTTGAAGTGGACTCCAACGTTCAACTTTACGATCTATGACAAAACCACTATCGAGAGCTTGTCAGCTGGTGAACTTGGTTTTGAAGAATTGAGATTTGCTACTCCTGGTGCTCCTGGACAAAACAATAACCCAATCATCTACAACAGAGTAGGACAGACTTTGGGTGATTTCTACGGCCCAAGATTGACAGGTTACACTGAAAGCGGACAGTACATCCTTTCTACTACAGATCCAAACCAATTCGAAAAATTGGGCAACGGTCTTCCTAAAGGTGAATTCGGTTTTGCTAACAGCTTCATGTACGGTCAGTGGACATTGAACGTGTTCTTGAGAGGTACTTGGGGTCATGACTTGTACAACTCTTACAGAGGTTTCTACGAAAATGCAGACCCTGCATCAAACACTTGGAACTCTGTAGTAACAGACAAGACTCCAACCAACCCATTGGTAGTTTCTACTCCTACTTTCAACAGCTCTTATGTTGAAGATGCTTCTTTCATCAGATTGGACAACATGGAGTTGGGTTACAACGTGAAGACTAAGTCTCCAAACTTGTCTACCTTGAGATTCTACCTAGCAGCTCAGAACCTATTCACTTTGACTAACTACACTGGTATCGACCCAGAAGTACGAGTGAATGATGCCGAAAACGGTGATGCATTTACAACGTCACTTTCTCCAGGTATTGAGCGTAGAAATACTTACTTCCAAACTCGTTCATTCACTTTGGGTGTAACTGTAAACTTTAAATAACCAATCAAATTCAACTGATATGTTTAAATCTTTTCGTAAAATCGGTTTAGTGCTTCCTGTGGTATTTGCCATGGGAGCCTGTCAAGAGCTGGAGCAAGAGGTGTTGGATGGTGTTACGGCCGAGGATATTGCAGCAAGCAACAATCCGAATTTGATTAATGTCCTAAAAGCATCTGCATACGCTCGTATCGTAGGTTCTTGGGGTGGTCACAACAGCATCTGGTCTATCCAAGAGGTATCTTCTGACGAAATGGTCATTGCACACAAAGGCGCTGACTGGGAAGATGGTGGACAGTGGATCCGTATGCACAGACATACTTGGAACCCACAAGAAGAGTCTTTCAATAACTCTTGGAACTATTGCTACTCAGCAATCGGTGAAATCAACAACTTGATCATTAGCTATCCTAACGTTCCTGCTCTTAATGCAGAATTGAAGGTGCTTAGAGCATTGGTTTACATGTGGCTAATCGATACTTGGGGTAATGTGCCTATCATCGATGAAAACTCTACAGGTGGTAATCCAACCAATGCTACAAGAGCTCAGGTATTTGCTTTCATTGAATCTTCAATCAAAAACAATATCGACCTTCTTCCTGCTAAGTCTGGTAAGTACACCATCAACAAGATCACGGCTCAAGCAATGCTTGCAAAGCTTTACATCAACGCTGGTGTTTACACAGGTACTGCAAAATGGGCTGAAGCTGAAGCTGCTGCTAATGCAGTGATCAACAGTGGAGATTTCTCCTTGACTTCAAACTACTTCGCAAACTTCTCTGAGCGTAACGGCGGTTCTACAGAAAACATCCTGACACTTCCTTATGACCAAAATAACGCAGGTGGTTTCAACCTTCCTCAAATGACGCTTCACTATTCCAGCCAGTCTACCTTCAACTTGCAGGATCAGCCTTGGAATGGATATGCTTCTTTGGAAGAGTTTTACAACAGCTATGATAAAAACGATACTCGTATCAATTCATTCCTAGTAGGACCTCAATTCTCTGCTGATGGAAGAAGATTGATCGACATCTCTGCTGAGCCAAACGATCCAGATGGTCAGCCATTGACTTACACTCCAGAGATCAACATGTTGACTCCAAACTCATTTAGACAGGCTGGTGCTCGCGTTGGTAAGTTTGAGTTTGCTACTGGTGCTGCTAACAGCTTGAACAATGACTACCCATTGATCCGTTTGGGTGACATCATCTTGATCAAAGCTGAGGCTGCTCTTCGTCAAGGAAAAACTGCTGATGCATTGGCTGCTGTAAATCAAATCAGAACCCGTGCAGGTATGCCAGCTTACAACTCCATCACATTGGACGAATTGTACAATGAAAGAGGTAGAGAAATGTTTGCTGAGGCTAGCAGAAGAACAGACGCGATCCGTTTCGGAAAGTGGAACCTTCCTTGGTGGGAAAAGCAGGCTTCTCAGCCATTCAGAGCTTTGTTCCCAATCCCTCAAAACCAGATCAATGCTAACCCTAGCTTGAAGCAAAACCCTGGTTATTAATTTAACTTGACCCAGTTTGATAAAGGAAGTGTGCTTTGGCGCACTTCCTTTTTTTCTGAACGGTCCTTAAAGATTTCAAATAGAGAATCAAACCTGACAGGACTTTACGACCTGACAGGTTTTCACAGCCTTACCAGTGAGAATAATCTGTTTCATCTTTCTCGGTTTTCTTATTCTTTTTTCCTGTGGAGGAAAAAAGCAGGAAGCTTCTGCACTTTTTAGCTTGTTGACTGAGGAGCAGACAGGAATCGAGTTTAGAAATGACCTCACGTACACAGAAAAGGTAAATCCGTACACCTTTCGAAACTTTTACAATGGTGCTGGTGTCGCGCTCGGAGACATTAACAACGACGGATTGACTGACATTTTTTTTGCAGGCAACCAAACCTCCAACAAGCTTTACCTTAATGAGGGGAACCTTAAATTTAAAGACATTACAGACCAAGCCGGATTGAATTCTGCGGGCTATTGGTCTACAGGCGTCAGTATGGCTGACGTAAACGGAGATGGACTGCTGGATATTTACGTTTGTAAATCCGGTCCTCCTGGTGGTGAGAAACGCCACAATGAACTTTTTTTGAATAACGGTGACTTGACTTTTACCGAAAAATCCAAGGATTATGGCTTGGCTGAAGAAGGTCTCAGTCAACACGCTGTCTTTTTTGATTACGACAAAGACGGAGACCTCGACATGTATCTCTTGAGTAACTCAGGTAGGTCAGTGGGTCTTTTTGATCTTAGAGAAGGTCAAAGGGAAATCAGAGACCCCGAAGGTGGAAATAAGCTTTTTCGGAATGAGGGTGAAAAGTTTACCGACGTTTCTGCAAATGCTGGAATTTATGGAAGCGCAATCGGATATGGACTGGGTGTGACTGTGTCTGATTTGAATCAGGATAATTGGCCGGACTTGTATGTCTCAAACGACTTTTTTGAACGGGATTACCTTTACCTCAACAATCAGGATGGTACATTTTCCGAAGTCCTGCGGGATCTTCTTCCCGAGATCAGCATGGGAAGTATGGGGGCAGACATTGCAGATCTGGACAATGATGCGTTGCCGGATATTTTCGTCACCGAAATGC
>CALRRX020000119.1:0-7977 GCA_943370675.1 Reyranella massiliensis 521
AGGATATTTTAGAACCTCCAGTATCCATTTAAGAAATGTGAATTTGGTGCATCAACTCATTTTAAGTTGAAAAACTAAAATTTAAATAGTTTATCGGTGTCATTTTTCTTTAATTCTCCAAAATGTAACCCAAGTCACTGAGTAAAAAGACATTTTTGTCCAGTTTTGATTTGTTATGAGAAAAGTCAAAGAAATTCATTGGGAAAACGTCTACCAAACCAAGGATACGACCCGGGTGGGTTGGTTTCAGGCTACTCCTCAGGTTTCGATGAATTTGATCCTTGAAGCCAAAGTCTCCAAAGACTCACCTGTCATCGATGTGGGTGGAGGAGATGGTTTTCTGGTGGATAGACTTTTGCAGGAGGGATTTCAGGATATAACGATTCTCGATATTTCTAATTCAGCGCTCGAAAAAGCCAAAAATCGTCTTGGAGAATCTGCTTCCAAGGTAAACTGGGTATCGTGCGACATTTTAGAGTTTGAGACCCAGGCAAAATTTCGGTTATGGCATGATAGGGCAGTTTTTCATTTTCTTACTGACCCAGTCGAACAGCTTACCTACAGAAGGCTGGTGGAGAACTCCGTTGCCGATTCAGGATATTTGCTCATAATGACTTTTTCCAAAACAGGACCTACAACTTGCAGTGGTCTTCCGGTGCAGCAATACGACATCACTGATCTGGAGAGATTTTTCTTCAAGAAATTTGAACTCATCGACAGCATGAATTATGATCACATCACTCCCTCAGGTAGTGCGCAAAACTATTCCGTCTGTCTTTTCCGAAAGCGATAATTTTCATTCAACTCCCTAATACCATGACATATTACCAAACCAGAATCCTGAAGTCCGATGATTTGGCTTCGCTCAGAACTAAAGTGGAAGCTGCACTGAAAGAAGTAGGCTTTGGTGTATTGACTGAGATCGATATTCAAGCCACGATGAAGAAAAAACTGGACAAATACTATCCTCCTTTTCTGATCTTAGGTGCCTGCAATCCTGTTTTTGCGGACAAAGTATTGACCGCTGAACCGCATGTAAGCACTCTTTTGCCCTGCAATGTGACCATCCGAAGCCTAGGCGCTCAGGACTATGAAGTGACCATCATGGATCCGGCGGCAGCTATGTCCGTAGTTAAAAATCCAGCTATCGAGTCCTTGGCAGGAGAGGTTAGGGGTAAACTGATGAGTATGCTGGAGAGTCTTTGATTTGAAAGTTACGCTCCTTGTTAGGTAACCTGGAAACGAGTACTTTCTTTGGTAAGGGAAAGTACTTAGGTTACTTTTATAGCTCATTGTTTTAAGATGCCAACCCAGAAAATCAAAAGAGGCCTTCGAAAGGCGCGCCTGATTGCCTATCGGGAGACTTCACACAATCCTATCGATAACCTTTGGGCCTTTGTCGGCTCGTTTTTGGGACTGAGTAGTATTGGCCTTATGCAGAATGTCTTCCACACGGTGGGCAATGTCGATGCCTTATTTCTCATTGGTGCCTTTGGAGCGAGTTCTGTTTTGCTTTTTGGGATGACCAATAGCCCCGCTGCACAACCCAGAAAACTGATTTTCGGAAGCTTGATCTCAGCATTGATCGGGGTAAGCGTGTACAAGTTGTTTTCGAGTACAGAATACATCTGGATTTCTCCGGCCTTGGCGGTTTCTTTGGCCATTTTGGCTATGCAGTACACCAAAACCCTTCATCCTCCGGGCGGGGCTATTGCCCTGATTGCCAATATCGGTTCGGAAGAAATCCGACAGATGGGCTATTTCTATGTGATCAATCCCATTTTAACCGGAATTTTAGCTCTTTTTATATCCTCGGTTTTGATCAATAATCTCTCAAAAAATCGATTGTATCCTTTTTGGGATGTGAACATCCGGGAACTGAGCTATTGGGATAAAATCCAGTTTTGGAAGCGGCGTTAAGCAGCCCCGATCCAAAATGGATCCTTGTTATTTTCTACAAATTTTTCCTTCACTCCATGAGCAGAAATGCCTTCAAGTTGTTCTGCTGTAGCTTTTTCCTGGACAATTGGGAAAAGGACTCGCTCCTCGAACCGGATGTGTTTTTCCAGTTCTTCCTCGATTTGGCCCAAGGTTTTTTCAGGATTCTCCCAGGTGGAAAATAGCTTTCTCAGGCGCTTATGCTCACTTAGAGCCTGTTTGATCATAGGGTCTTCTGCTGAGAGTACTGGAAATATGACTTTTTCTTCCGCTTCAAAATGGGCTTCCAAGTGATTTTCCCAAAACCATTCGCAATAGCCTTTCATCCGAATGGGCTCTATTCCCAATTTGAATCCCTGTCGGATTTTCCAGCACAGCAGTAAGCCGTGATGGTGATCATGACTGAGGTGATGGAGCGCGGAGTGGCGTTTAAGAGGTTTACTTTTGGGCATGAGGTAAGATAGGGAGGATTGAATCTGTTACCAACTGAAAGCTTAAAGGGCAAGTGCTTTTAATTTATTTCCATGAAAAAAAGACGGACTCAGGTAGCCCGTCCTTTTTGAAATTGCTACCCTTTAAAATCAGTGAAATTCATATTGAATAATAGTTGGTGTCATTTTGATCTCTGATTTGATGGAATGCGAAATCAGACAAGCCTTTTCTGCCTTTTCCAGAACTTTGAGACCTCTTTCTTCTTTTTCTCCAGGGCTTAATGTCAATTCTGGGAAAAGGTGGATTTCAGTCATTATCCATTTGCCTTCTTGCTTGGCCAGAATGCCATTGGCTCGGCAAGTGAATTTTTCGAATTTGAGGCTGGAGTGGTCAGCTACAGACAGGAAGGTGGTCATCAGACAGGAGCTTACCGCGGCGGTAAACAGGTGCTCGGGTGACCAAATTCCCGGTATTCCGTGAGGAAATTCAGGCGGAGTGGCACATTCGATGATTGTCTCCAGCTCTGGGCTGCTGAGCTGTCCGATTCGGCTATGTGTCCATTCCAGTTGGACTGCATAATCATGGGTGGGTTGATGCATTGAAATTGGTTTTTTACTTAGTATACATTGACTTCCTCTCTCTCCGGGTGGAAGTGATTGATTTTTATGGGTTGTTTGGGCTTGAGATGGCGAGCACTGCGAAGTACTATCCAAGTGAGCGGCAGTACTCCCCCGAGTAGGAAAATACTTCCCCCGACAATTCGAAGCCATGTCATAGTCTGGAACGGGGCACTTTGCAGGAATTCCTGAGATCTTGCAAACCAATATCCTTTTTCCATTACGGTGAAAAGCTGATGAATTCCAGCCGGGAATAGATCTAGGCCCACCATCAAGATGAGTCCTGAATTGATCGACCAAAAGGAAATTTTCACCAAGGACGAATTCCAAGAATCCGGATTGACTAGGTACCTCAATGCAAATAGGATGGCCGCAATGGAAAGATTGCCGTAAACGCCCATAAGAGCGGCATGACCATGGTTGACAGTAAGGTAGGTCCCGTGTTCATAGTAATTGGCGATGGGAAGATTGATAATCAACCCAAATACTCCTGCTCCAAAGAAATTCCAGAAATTCACTCCAATCAGGAAAAGGAACACTCCTGGCATGGCAAATAGTGAGGATCGCTGGCCTCGGACCGAATTTTTCAAAAGCATACTTGGCATTCGTTGCATCCTCCAAGCTTCCAGTGTCAGGAGAATCAGGGGGACTACCTGGAGCGTAGAAAATACAGATCCCAATGCAAGAGTACCGACAGGCTTGGCATTCCAGTAGAAATTATGGGAAATACCCAATAGTCCGGAACCTAAAAACAGCAATGCCGCCAGATAAACGACCTTGGTCACTGCTGGTCTGTTGACCAAGCCCATCATGACCATCATGTAGCCCACGATGATGGTGGTGAAAACTTCAAAGAATGCTTCCACCCACATGTGAACCACCATCCATCTCCAGAAGTCCGCAACCACAAAGTTGGTCTCAGGGCTGGCCACAAAGCCGGATACCAAAAGGATCAGAATACATACTATGGCATATACCAGCCAATTTGGGAGTTCCCAGGGTTTGGCTTTATCCATGACTCCTTTTAATCCTCGGTAAACGATAACCGCCCAAAGCGCAAATACACCCAAAAGCATATACTGATACAGTCTTCCCAATTCTACAAATTCCCAGCCCTGATGGCCAAGCCATCTGGAGAGAGAGCCCAGCATTCCCATTGGACCCATGTAAATCCCCACTACAGATCCCGCGGATAGGATGAAGAAAATTCCGAAAAGGAGATTGATGAGCTGTAATTGTCCCTGGGGCTCACGTTTGGACAGGAGGGGGAGGATAAAGAAGGATATTCCTACCCAGCAGGCAGAGATCCAATAAAGTGAGATCTGTACGTGCCAGCTTCGCGAAATGGTCACTGGAAGTAAAGCCTGTAAATCAAATCCAAAGAAGGAGGTGAATCCGACGAAATCGTGAACAGTAAAAACTCCAGCCAGAACCTGAACCAAGAACAGCAAGATGGCCACGTAGAAAAACTTGAAAGTAGCCCGTTGGGTAGGTGTGGGACGGAATGACTTCAACTTTTCTTCTGTGACCATTTCCGAGGCGCCTTTCGAATAATACTCCTCACTGAGTTGTTCGAATTGTCCATAGTAATACATGACGGCTCCCAGCCCCAAGACCAAACCAAAGAGACCCAGAATACTCCAGATCATAGTGGAAGGAGTGGGCGTGTTGCCTGCCTCAGGATCAAATGGCCAATTATGAGTATAGCTGTAGGCTTCTCCCGGACGTGATACACTGCAAACCCATGCGCCCCAATAGAAGAATTTACTGAGCTGTTCGATTTCCTTGGGGTCGGTCAGATAGCCCGCGGGCTTAAAAGCCTCATGGAAATCTGAATCCAAAAATACTTTCTGATAGAAGCTGTTAACTTCACTAACAGCAAAGGTTTGCGAAGCCGTAAGTTTGGTTTGATTGGTTTCGGATTGGTATTGGTTTTTTTTGATTTCCGCTTTTGCCAGCTCCTCAATACCTGCCAATTCCAGGGGATTAGGTTCGGTAGGAGATTCAACCTTATAGAATTCCTTGATTGACTCCGCCATGATATGGAGCGTTTGGGCGGTAAAATCCGGTCCCCTCAATGCCCCGTCTCCAAACATACTCCCATACTCCATCAAGGCATAGCGGTGGAATACTTCCTGACCTTCAAGGATGTCTGATTTGGAAACCACTACCTGACCTTGGGAATCCACAAAATCCGGAATAGGTGGGGCTTCATTGTAGGTCTGATAGCCAATGAAAATCAACCCGCTTATGCTCACTCCAAAAATGAGCAGAAATGGAAGCCACCAATTTTTGGGCTTCATCAGGTAAGTCAGGAAGCTAGGTTCTGTCTTCATAATTTCAAGAGTAAAGGATTAATTCATATTTAAGAGTATTTATTCTTAATTAGAGGTAAATTTTTTTATTCGTCCAGCCTGACTTCCTGAGTTCGGATTTTCTCACCCAACAGGGCCAAGCTAGTCTCAGAAAAGTTCTTTTGAAGTTTGATTTTGACCTCTTTCCAAAAGTCATGCACCGGGCAAGGCTTTGCCGATCCACAATGGGGAAGGCCAATCAGGCATTTGTCAAAGTAGTCTTCCCCTTCCAGGGCTTTGATCACGTCGATGAGATAAATCTCCTCAGCCGGCTTGGCTAAGGCAACTCCTCCCGAAGGACCGCGGTAAGAGACGAGGATTCCTTTTTCGGTGAGTTCACGGAAGATCTTGGTTACAAAATGAAAAGAAAGCCCCAATTCATCAGCGATCTGTCGGATGCTAAGGTATTGATTTTCGGGGGGATAGGCCACCAAGAAAAGCAGGGCCCTTAAACCGTATTTTCCTACTTGGGAAAGAGCTTTCAAGAGATTTGAATTAATTTTTAATTTCTTATTTATATGCCCTTAATGATCCTCTCCCCTTGGGCGAAAGGCTTTTATTTTGACATTTCATTTTTAATTAAGAGTAATAAGTCCGAAATAAAAAGAATCTAAACCTGAAATCAAAATCGTACATCTATAAAAAATATTTTTGGTTTTGAAAAACGATTGTATATTTGTTAGTAAATACTAACTAACATAAAAAATGATCTCCGAAAGGCAAAAAGAAATCATCGATGCAGCAGGGAAAATCCTGACTGATTCCGGGATTGGAGGCCTTACGACCAAAAAGCTTGCTTTGGAAATGGGGTTTTCGGAGGCGGCCATTTATCGGCACTTTCCCAGTAAGGAAGCGATTACGCTTGCCATGATGGAATTTCTCAAAGAAAACATGATCTCCAGACTTTCTCTACTGGATCAAAGTCTCCTCTTGGAGGATCGTTTTCAAGCGCTCTTTACTAGTCAGTTTTCCTTCTTTTCATCTCATCCCCATTTTGTGGTGGCGGTATTTTCCGATGGACTTTGGGAAGAAAGTGATCAAATCAATCAGGCGATATTAGCCTTGATGCAGACGAAAATGGGTTTTTTGATGCCGTTGATTTCGGAAGGACAGGCCCAAGGCTTGTTTAAATCCGATGTTTCGGCAGCCCAATTGGTGCATTTGGTGTTGGGAGCTTTCCGACTCCAGATGTTCAAATGGAGAGTTTCCGGATTCAGCTTTGACCTGAATGCCTCTGGAAAGGAACTGGTCCAATCGATTTTAAAAGTGATTAAAAGCTAAAAAAATTTACTCCAAAATGTTAGTGAATACTTACAAACAAATATCTCTTTTGCTTTTGACTTTGCTTTTCGCAGCAAAAGTGCAAGCTCAGGAATGGACTCTGCAGCAAAGCCTGGATACGGCCATGCAGAAAAACCGGGCCTTTCAGATAGCCCAAAACCAGATTATGGCCTCCGAATTAAAAAATCACGAGTCGAAGAGTCAGCTTTTACCAAAGGTTTTGGCATTGGCAGATTACAAGTATTCTAGCCAGGTACCCTATCAACTGCTTCCTCAGGAAGCATTTGGAGGTCCGGAGGGAGTATATAAAGCAATTCAATTTGGTGTACCTCATACAATCATTGGCAATCTTAGTCTTCGAATGCCCATCTACGATCCTCAAGTGATGGCAGGTATACAGATTTCTGAATCTTATCAGGAGCTGAGCGAATTGCAAGGGGTCCGAACCCAGGAACAAGTCTTCTTGGAGGTTTCCATTCTGTATTACAATGTACAGATCTTGAAAAACCGGTTTGCTTTTCTCCAAGCCAACCAAGTCAACGGGGAGAAACTTGAAAAAAATGTGAGATTACTCTTTGAGCAAAAATTGGCCAGCAGGACCGATTTGGACAAAGTTATCCTGCAAAATCAGCAGTTGGAATCCCAGCTTTTCCAACTCCAAAGTCAATATCTGACGATGTTGCAACAGCTCAAATTGGCAATTGGTTTACCGCTTGATCGGGAAATGGATGTCCAAACTCAGGTTCAAATCGAGGAATCTGAAACGCCCATTCCGGGATTGACTTCTGATTTTCGAATTCAGGAAATCCGGGAAAAAATGCTCGGGCAGGAACTGAAAGCGATCAAAAACTCAAGGATCCCGAGTGTCCATCTGATGGCCAACTATGGAACGACAGGTTTTGGATATCGGGGTGCCCCGGAGTCATTTCTGGACTTTTACCCTCAGAGTTTTATCGGGGCCCAGGTGAGTTTTCCGATTTTCAATGGGATGGTCACTTCCAAAAAAATCCGTCAAAAGGAACTGGAACTGGAAAATGCCACTCTTCAAAAATCCCTGATTGCCGATCAGACTCAGGTACAATATCAGGCAGCTTTGCGTCAGCAGGCTACAGCCTATAAGCAAATCCAGACTAGTGAGTCTCAAATCCAACTGGCAGAGTCGATTTATGATAAGTCTGTGCTGCTGCAGCAGGAGGGCTTAGCCACCCTGACTGACATCCTGCTTGCTGATCAATCGCTCAGATCTGCCCAACAAGCCTATCTCGATGCTATGGTCGAGTACCTCAAGGCCACCCTTGAACTCAAAAAATCTTCCGCTACACTTATCCAATAATTCCCATGAAAAAGATCATTAT
>CALRRX020000120.1:0-7977 GCA_943370675.1 Reyranella massiliensis 521
CCGTCGGTGAAAATGCAAGCGGATTTTTTACCGACTCATTTTCGCCTTGAAAGGAGGAACTCCGCAAAATCCAAGTCCTCAGGCGTGGTCAATTTGATGTTTTCCATGTTGCCCTCTATCAGGGTGACTTGCCATCCTTGAAATTCATAGACGGTGGCATCATCGGTAAATTCCCCTCTTTCGGGGGTCTCAAATGCCCTTCTTATTTTTTCTAATCGAAAAGTCTGGGGAGTCTGCACCAATCTAAATCTGTGCCTCTCCCTAAATTGGCTCACTCCATCTGAGGCAACTTCTCTCAGTGAATCTTTTAAAGGTATGACCGCGATTGCACTGCCGAATTCTTGAGCTTTGGCAAAACTTTCCCTGATCACTTCCTCACTCACAAATGGCCTAACAGCATCGTGAATCGCTACCAATCCTGAAGAAAGCGAGATAGCATCCAGCCCATTTTTCACGGATTGAAATCTCGTAGCTCCACCCGCTACTACTTGATGAGTAAGAGAGAAACCATATTGAAGACAAAGGTCTTTCCAAAAATCAAAATCATCTTTTGGCAGGACAAGGATTAGCTGAATCAAAGGGTCCGCCTTATGGAATGCCTCAAGCGTATGCATCAAGACAGGTTTGCCTCCGATAGGAATGTATTGCTTAGAAATAGAAGTTCCCATTCGGGTTCCCCGTCCCCCAGCGACCAAAATTGCTACTTTATCCATGTCTATGATTTGGTACAAAAGTAATCTGAAGGTCGAAACAGCCAATTATTTATGAATTCGAAAAAGGATATGCCAAAAAAAAGCTCCTTTCGGAGCTTTTCAATTACAATATCAACATGGCGTCTCCGTAGGAGAAGAAGCGGTACTTCTCTTTTACTGCCTCTTTGTAGGCTTTCATGATCAAATCATATCCTCCAAAAGCCGAAGCAGTCATCAACAGAGTAGACTCAGGTAAATGGAAGTTAGTGATCAGAGAGTTGGCGATTTTGAAGTCATAAGGAGGGATGATGAATTTATCTGTCCATCCGCTGCTAGCTTTAAGTCTTCCCCCTGCAGTTACTGAGGATTCAACTGTCTTAAGCGAGGTAGTACCTACGGCCACTACTCTTTTTTTATTATCTAAGGCCTCATTGACCAGATCGACTGTTTTTTCAGGAATAAAATAATTCTCTGAGTCCATCTTATGCTTAGTCAAATCCTCCACATCTACCTGACGGAAAGTGCCCAAACCCACGTGTAAGGTGATCGGAGTAACTTCTACACCTTTCAACTCAAGTCTCTTTAGCAGTTGAGGAGTAAAGTGAAGGCCCGCGGTCGGTGCTGCTACTGCACCTACGTTTTTGGCAAACACAGTCTGATATCTTTCTCTATCTTCTGGCTCGATTTTTCTTTCAATGATTTCTTTCAAAAGAGGAGTCTCACCCAAGGTATCGATTGTCTTTTCAAACTCTTCCTGATTTCCATCAAAAAGGAATCGAATCGTACGGCCTCTTGAGGTAGTGTTATCAATCACCTCAGCTACAAGGTCACTGTCTCCAAAGTAAAGCTTATTTCCTACTCTGATCTTTCTTGCAGGATCGACCAAGACATCCCAAAGACGAAGATCAGGATTCAATTCTCTCAATAGGAAGACCTCGATTTTAGCCCCGGTTTTTTCCTTGTTGCCATAAAGGCGGGCTGGAAATACTTTCGTGTCATTGGTGACAAACACATCTCCTTCACCGAAATAATCAAGGATATCCTTGAATGTTCGATGCTCTATTTCACCTGTTTTACGGTGAACCACCATCAATCTCGATTCATCTCGATTGTCTGTTGGATAAAGGGCGATAAGTTTTTTGGGAACTTCAAATTTGAAATCTGATAATTTCATAGATAATCTTTAGGAGTCTGACTCGATATTCTAACTCGGTGATTTTGATTTGCTTTAAAAAATGCAAAGTTAATAACAATAATGCCCAATTTCAGCTAACTTGACAAATTGTTTTAACCAACTATTGATCGTATGCTGTTTTTCCAACTTACTTGGGAAAGTTTCAGGTTTGCCGTCACCGCCCTCAAATCAAATCTCACCCGAACTGTCTTGTCTCTTTTGGGGGTAACGATAGGGATTTTCGCCATCATCGCGGTATTTACATTGGTAGATTCGCTGGAAGGAAAAATCAAATCTTCCTTTGCGTTCCTAGGCACCAATGTAATGCGAGTTGATCGTTTTCCATTTGCCAATGGCCCACAAGATTACCCGTGGTGGAAATATTTCCAACGGCCTCCCGGCACATTCGCAGAATACAAATTTCTGGAAGAAAGGCTGAAAAATGCGGATGGCGTGACTATTTCCGCTTCTTCAAATGCTACCATACAAGCTGGAAGTAATTCGTTTTCAGGTTCAGCATTGACTGGGGTTGCATACACTTATCAGGATGTATTTGAAGTAGCTCTTGAAGAAGGACGGTATTTTTCTGAATCGGAAATCAATGCGGCCAGAAATCTGATCATCATCGGTAAAAAAATAGCCACTACCCTTTTCCCAAATCAGCCTGCACTTGGCAAGGAAGTGAAAATTAAGGGAATGAAATTTACTGTAATTGGGATTTTTGAGGAAGAAGGAGAGGGATTTCTCGAGCTTCCTTCCAAAGATGAAGCTTGCCTGATTCCTTTTGGAGCATTTAGCAAAATGTACTACACAGGAAAAAACGGTCTAGAACCTACCATTGCTGCCAAAGGACGCGACACTGACATTGGTCTCGTGGCCTTAGAAAATGAAATGACAGGCCTAATGCGTGCAAAAAGAGGATTAAAACCTACTCAAGAGGATAATTTTGCATTGAATAAGACCGAATTCATTCAAAATGCGATCGGTTCCATCTTTGATGTGATTTCTGTGGCAGGTTGGGTAATTGGGGGATTTTCGATTTTGGTAGGCGGATTTGGAATTGCAAACATCATGTTTGTGTCTGTCCGAGAGCGAACCAATATTATCGGAATCCAAAAATCATTGGGTGCTAAAAATTACTTCATCCTCTTCCAGTTTCTCTTTGAGGCAGTGTGCCTGAGTTTGATTGGTGGAGGAACAGGAATTCTTCTGGTTTACCTCTTGAGCTTTGTGCAACTAGGAAGCTTAGATCTGATTCTCTCTTTTGAAAATATCATTCTAGGTTTGGGCGTATCCTCCATCATTGGTGTGGTAGCAGGAATTGTACCTGCCACTTTAGCTGCACGAATGGATCCTGTAGAAGCTATCCGAACCGCTTAAAAAATCCGAAATAAAACAAAAAAGGAGGCTATTGCCTCCTTTTTTGTTTTATGCTTTGCAAATTTAATCTTCCAAATCTATTGTCGGCTCAGTAGGAAGTAAACCGGAAGCTGCTTTGATTTTTCCTTCGATTTCATCCATGAGTTCAGGATTGTCGAGTAAAAGATTTTTGACCGCATCTCTTCCTTGCCCTAGCTTTTCCCCATTGTAAGAGAACCAAGAGCCCGCCTTTTTGATGATTTCCAGTTCAACACCTAAATCAATTACCTCTCCTACTTTGGAAATACCCTGACCGTACATAATATCGAATTCGACTACTTTGAATGGAGGCGCAACTTTATTTTTCACCACCTTTACGCGGGTTCTATTACCTAAAATATTGTCTGCACCTTCTTTGATCTGACCTACTCTACGAATATCCAAACGGACGGAGGCGTAAAACTTTAATGCATTACCACCTGTAGTGGTTTCCGGGTTGCCAAACATCACGCCGATCTTGTCACGAAGCTGATTGATGAAAATACAGGAACAACCAGTTTTGTTGATGGCGCCGGTGAGCTTTCTCAATGCCTGAGACATCAAACGAGCCTGAAGGCCCATTTTGCTTTCTCCCATCTCGCCTTCCAATTCACCTTTGGGAACCAAAGCTGCTACCGAGTCAATTACGATAATATCGATCGCCCCTGAGCGGATCAAATGTTCAGCAATTTCCAATGCCTGCTCTCCATTGTCTGGCTGCGAGATCAGGAGATTTTCGGTATCGATACCTAGCTTTTCAGCATAGTTTTTATCAAATGCATGCTCTGCATCAATAAATGCAGCCAAACCTCCCGCTTTTTGAGCTTCTGCAATGCAGTGCATGGTCAGCGTGGTCTTACCAGAGGATTCAGGTCCGTAAATTTCGATTACTCTACCTCTAGGAATACCTCCGACTCCCAACGCCATATCCAGACCCAAAGAACCTGTGGAAATG
Organism: Reyranella massiliensis 521; assembly: GCA_943370675.1. GTDB lineage: Bacteria > Bacteroidota > Bacteroidia > Cytophagales > Cyclobacteriaceae > Algoriphagus. The sequence goes on from CALRRX020000120.1 coordinate 4,220, forward strand.
GCCGGTACATCCTGGATTTTATTGTCACTTAGCTTCATGACGGTACCTTTACCGTATGTTTTTTCAAGCTTGTCGATGGTGAGCTGTAAAGCTTTGAGCTTTTCTGCGTTATTACTCATAAGAAGTTTATAAAATGAGATTTAAATTGTTCAAGTTAGGCAAACACGAAGGCATAACCAAGGCAGCCCCCTCTATTGTTTTCGGAGGCCAAATTCGTACTTTTAATCATCCATTCACTCTTTTTTTGCGTATTTGTCCACAAAGCACAGATGTTTTGTCACGTATTGTCAGATATCCAATGAATTACTTCTTGAGAATAGTTTTGGTGATAGGCATTTCATCCACCTTAGCCCAAGCGCAATCCACTACAAAAAATATGGCGTTCACCTTCGGCGAGGAGTTGCGCTTTGAGGTTACCTATGGATGGTTAGATTTGGCAGAGGCCAAACTGAAAGTGGATAAGAAGGCAGTCTTAGATGGGAGCAAAGCACATTATAAAATTGATGCCTTTGGGAATACTAAAGGGGCAGCTACACTTTTTGGAAGAGTAAATGACAATTGGGGCACTCATTTGGATACCAACTCATTGCTCCCAAGCCTTTCCTATCGATATATTGAGGAAGGGAAGTATCGAAAAAATGAGAAAGTTTACTTTGATCAAGTGAATAAAAAGGCCAAAGTGGAACTCTATGATCGGGAGAATAAAGCCTTGAAAGAGGTGAAAGAATACAAGCTTCCCAATCAGGTACAAGATCTGGTCAGCGGATTTTATTTGCTAAGAGCGATGGATTTGTCCAAACTCAGGAAGGGAGAGCAAATTCTGATCACGGGATTTTTCGATAAAGAAATATATAACCTAAAATTAATATTCGAAGGAACCGAAAAGCTAGAAACAAGTCTAGGTACAAAAGAGACCTATGTTTTTTCTCCCCAACTTCCTAAAAACAAACTCTTCAGAGGGGACTTTCCAGTGAAAGTTTGGGTAACTAAGGATCAGAACAAAATCCCTGTAAAAATCAAAGCCAATCTATTTGTAGGTTCTTTAAATATTGATATTGCTTCAGCCAATGGATTGAGAAACAATTGATTCATGTTGACTTAACATAGAATTAACAATCCAATTAATTTTCATTTTTTCCTGGCTTTTGATCCTAAAAATTCCCTTTGACACCAATGATTGTTTGGTTCTAATCATTGAATATTCCTTAATTTTAACCTGAGCATTAAGAAATCCTTTCATGGCAGACAAACAAAAAATTAAGGTTTTGGTGGTGGACGATGAGCCGGATATCGTCGAAATCCTCAAATACAATCTCCAGAAAGAAGGCTATGAAGTGGCCACAGCTGAGGACGGGATAAAAGCCGTAAAAACCGCCACGAAATTCCAACCCGATGTGATTTTGCTGGACATCATGATGCCGAATCAAGATGGCGTGGAAACTTGTCTTCAAATCCGACAGATTCCAGAATTGAAACATGCCTTTATCATTTTTCTGACTGCACGGATGGAGGAATATTCCGAAGTAGCGGCTTTTGATGTAGGTGCGGATGATTACATCACCAAACCGATCAAACCAAGAGCGCTGATGAGTAGGATTGCTGCCCTTTTCCGAAGGGAATCCAAAAAAGAACAGGAACAAGCGCAAATCAAAATCCGTGACTTGATCATCGACCGTGGCAGCTACACGATCGACAAATCCGGTAAAACGATCACACTGCCCAAAAAAGAATTTGAACTTTTGTATTTTCTTGCCAAAAACCCTAATATGGTTTTCAGTCGTGATGAACTACTCCACAATATCTGGGGATCTGATGTATTTGTACTCGCCCGCACAGTAGACGTACACATCCGAAAAGTCCGTGAAAAAATAGGAGAAGACTACATCACTACGGTCAAAGGAGTAGGATACAAGTTCGACTTAGGTTAAAAAATGCTCACAGGATCCAGAGGGATATCATTAATTCTTGCCATTGCCATATCCAGTTTGGTAATGGCATTTTTGTCTTTAATCCCCTCCACCTCAATGACTGCGCTCTGGGGGGCTTTGATTCTCACTTTTTCGATTGCATACCTATTGATCAACATTACCTTGGAATTTTTGGTGTACAGGGAAATCGGAAACATTTATAACCTCCTTGAGAAGATCCAAAAAAAAGACCTATCCGAGATTCAGGACAAATCCATCCGATCTTCCCTTTCCCCGCTGAGAAAAATCAATACAGTGATCAATTCCTATGCGCTAGCGAGACAGCGGGAAATTGAAACCTTACAGAAAAATGCAGAATTCAGAAGGGAATTCATCGCAGACATTTCCCACGAGTTAAAAACTCCAATTTTTGCTACCCAAGGATACATTCACACCCTGCTCGATGGGGCGATCGACGACAAACAGGTAAGGATGAAATTCCTAAAAAAGGCCGCTAAAAGTCTGGATTCACTCGATCACTTAGTACAAGATCTGCTCACGCTCAATCAAATGGAAAGTGGGGTAATCAAATTCACATTCACCGAATTTGACCTGAAAGAACTCATCCAAGAAGTAATTGAAGAGCTAGAACACAAAGCATCCAAGCGGGAAGTGACTATCAAGCTAGAAGTGGAGCCTGGAAAAAACTACGCCACCCTAGCCGACCGCCAAAAAATCTACCGAGTCTGTCAAAATCTGATTTTCAACGCAGTCAAATACAACCATAACGGTGGGGAAGTCATAGTAGGAATCAAGTCAAGCAAAAACCAGATTCAGGTCGATGTCAAAGACAATGGGCTGGGTATTCCCCCTGAAGATTTGAAGCGAATTTTTGAGCGTTTCTATCGAGTGGAGAAAAGCCGTTCCAAAGAAAAAGGGGGAACTGGTTTGGGTCTTGCCATCGTAAAGCATATCCTCGAAGGCCACAAAAGCAAAATCTCTGTCAGCTCCACTGTCGGCAAAGGATCCATTTTCAGCTTTCAACTTCCACTGGAAAAAGAAAAGAAATCGCAGGAGAAAGAACCAGCAGAAGCCAAAGCCTAACCCTCTTTCGATCGTCTGTCTTGCGTCTCGACAAACACAGCTGTCCTGCTTCTCCTGAAGCTGGACTATCATTAGAAAATGCTGCTTTCAGAAAAGCAGCAAAACTAGCCTCTCATTAAACAATCCCTAACTTAAGCCACGTATTCCTCAAAGAGCTTATCCAACGTCTCCTTAAGGTCATCCGTAAATCCAGAGTGTGGACGGGAGGTCTGCAGCATCGAACTCCTCATAGCCGTCAGCCATCTGAATCGGGAAGCCGCATCCTGCCTGCCTATTGGATTCCCTTTCGGATCACCCTGACAGATCTTTTCAAAGGACTCGAGGTAACTCTCAAAAAGCGAAAAATCAGACTGAGGATCTAAGGCTAACAACTTCACTTTTGGAAGGTAAATTTTGCAGGAAATCATATTCTGCCGCTTGCAGCAGAGCACCACCCCCACATTGACAAATTCTTCTCGCTCCACCCGAGGCACGAGGCGAATGATGGCATACTCAAACAAGTGCTTTCCTTGCATCTTCCGCCTGGTTTACAAATACCTGAGAATTTTCAAGCCTTTTAGTCAAAAAGGCAATATATACTGACCGGGCTTCCTCAGCGGTATCCACATCTCTTGATGCCAAAAGCCACTCATCTGGAACCTCTGAGATGACTTCCTGAATCAAAGATGGCGTGATCAATGACTTCATTTCCAAATCGACTTTTGCTAAAAGATTTGCCTTAGGCAAAAGGACATGATCTTTAATCAT
>CALRRX020000121.1:0-7972 GCA_943370675.1 Reyranella massiliensis 521
GAGTGTACGTGCTCCCAAAGAGCCTCCAAGTACCAAAATGGTCTTTCTGTCGGTCGCTAATCCAAAGTGGGTCTGTCCCAATTCCATTTTGCCGGAAAGATCCAGAATGTCCTTTCGGACAGGATTTCCGGTGATTTTGATTTTCCCCTTCGGAAAAAATTGATCCATCCCAGGATAGGCTACACAGATGGAATTGGCCTTTTTTGCCAAAAGCTTATTGGTCAGACCTGCATAGGAGTTTTGCTCCTGAAGCAGCGTTGGGATTCCTTTATTCTGAGCAGCATACAGTACTGGACCACTGGCATAGCCACCTACTCCCACCACGGCATGCGGACGGAAATCCTTCACGATCTGCGCTGCCGTTCTGAGGCTCTTCCACAGTTTGAAGGGAAAGCTCAAGTTGGCCAAAGACAAACTGCGCTGTAGGCCTGCTACAGGAAGTCCTTTAATCGGATAGCCTGCTTCAGGCACTTTTTGCATTTCCATTTTGCCCAAGGCACCGACAAAAAGAATCTGACTGTCAGGATATTTTTCCTTCCAGGCATTGGCAATGGCGATCGCAGGATAGATGTGTCCTCCGGTGCCTCCACCGCTGATGAGAATTCGATATGTAGACTGAGCGCTAATGGCTTTTTGGGTTTATGCTGTTCGTAATCGGTTACTTACTTTATTTGATTCGGCCGCTATGGCCTCATCCTGATGATCTCCACGGCTCACACTTAGGATGATCCCAAGAGCAGTTCCAGTGAAAATCAAGGAGGTCCCACCCATGCTCAAAAGCGGCAACGGAAGACCTGTAATCGGCCCTAACCCCACAGCAACGGCCATATTGACCAAGGCTTGGATGACAAGGGCAAAACTCAAACCTGCGGAAAGCAATCCTCCGAAGGCCTTGTTGGAATTGGCGACGATTCGCATTCCGCGATAGAGCAGTGCGAGGTAGAGAAAAAGCACTGCAGCTCCTCCCACCATGCCGTATTCCTCGATGATGATGGAGTAGATGAAATCAGAATACGGATGAGGCAGGGAATTTCTTTGGTCACTGTTACCAGGACCTTTTCCGGTGATACCTCCAGTGGCAATGGCGATGTAGGATTGCTCCGCTTGGAAAGGAATCTTGCTGTCATCATCCTTGGATTCCATAAAGGATTCGATCCTTGATATAAATGTCTCGCGTCGTTGTCCGGTAAGTACTGCTATGGACAATCCCATCAAACCCACCATAACTACCAAAGCCAAATGCTTTACTGGAACTCTTCCGATAAACATGATGAGCAAACAAGTCATCAAAAGAAGTATCGCTGTGGACATATTCGCCATTCCGATCAAGGCGCAGATTGCACCGATGGAAAGAATGATCGGAAGTACGGTACCCGTGAGATCCTGAATATTATTTTGTCTTTTAGCCAACATCGCGGCGAGCGCTGCAATCAGAGAAAGCTTAGCCAAGTCAGAAGGTTGGAAAGCTTGATTGATCACCGGAATGGTCAGCCAACGATTCGCCTCGTTGATATTAGAGCCAAATAGGTAGGTCACTGCCAAAAGTGGAATGGACAGGTACATGAATAGTCTGGCGTAAAGCGCATACTTTCTGTAAGGCATCTTATGCGCTAACCACATGACGAATAGCGACAAGAAGACCAAGAAGGAATGGCGGAACAGGTACAGCTCGGTATTGCCACCGGCCGTCTTATAGGCCAACGTCCCTGTGGCAGAATACACCACCAGGATGCTGAACATAGACAGCAAGATCACGATCGCCCAGATGATGGGATCGCCCTTAAAATGCTCGTCTATCCATGCCTTCAGGTGAGTCATGCCTTTTTATTTTCATTTAATGCCAAAACCGCAGCTCTAAACTGCTCTCCGCGGTCTTCATAATTTTTAAATAAGTCAAAGCTGGCGCAGGCAGGAGAAAGCAGCACGACTTCTCCGTTCTCCGCAATTTCTTGCCCCCAAAGCACTGCCTCTCGGATGTCCTGAGTTTCCCGGATTTGGGAAATCAATCCTCCAAAAGCGGCCTTCAGTTTTTCATTTTCCTTGCCAAGGCAGATCAAGGCTTTCACCTTGCCATCGCGCACCAAGTCATTCAGGACTGAATAATCATTTCCTTTATCTACTCCTCCAGCTATCCACACCATTGGGTCGGTGTAGCTTCCCAAGGCATAAAAAGTGGATTCGACATTGGTACCCTTGCTGTCATTCACAAATCGAACACCGTCTACTGTGCGGATTAATTCCATTCGGTGGGGAGCATTTTTGAAGGTTTTGAATCCAGCAGTAAGCTGTTCTTCCTTCAATCCAACCATCATTGCTGCCAATCCTGCACAGAGGGCATTGAGGATATTGTGCTTTCCTCCGATAGAAAGGTCATTTACCGAAACCTTGGCAGTAGCTCCTTTTATTGAAAACTCAAGCTGCTCTCCTTCGCAGAAGCCTCCTTTTTCAGGTCTGCTTACCAGCGAAAATCCGTACTGATCCGCTTTGATAGCTTTCATCCCAAGGCCCTTTTTACTGAAAAGATCATCCAAATGGAAAATGGCCTTTTCTCGGTGGGACATGTTTTTAAACAGTCCCATCTTGGAGAGGATGTAATTATCCATTTGGTACTGGTAGCGATCCAAATGGTCTGGTGTGATATTGGTCAGGATGGCGATTTCGGGCTTGAAGCACTCAAATCCATCGATCTGAAAACTCGAAACCTCGATCACCCACCAGTCATGATCTTTTTCGATCAGCTGTCCGGCCCAGCTTTTTCCCACATTTCCAGCAAGTCCTACATCTATTCCTGCTTCCTTGAGCAAGTGATAGGTCAAAAGTGTAGTGGTGGTTTTTCCGTTGGTGCCCGTGATGGCAATGACTTTACCCGCACTATAGTGACTCGCAAATTCCAACTCGTCAATGACTGGAATTCCTTCTTCATGAGCCTTTTTCACCAAAGGAGCTTTGTCCGGAATGCCAGGGCTTTTGATGATCAGATCGCAGGAAAGGATCTTTTCCTCGTCGTGCTGACCTTCTTCAAATCCAATCCCCGCATTTTGCAAGGCCGCTTTTCTTTCCTCTGAAATAGTCCCCATATCAGAAACCCAAACGCCATAGCCTTCCCTCTTGGCGAGCAATGCTGCTCCCAATCCACTTTCTCCGGCTCCAAGTATGGCAATCTGTTTCATTTCGGTATTATCTGAGTTTGAGTGTGGCCAAGGTGATGACTGCCAAAAGAATTCCCACGATCCAGAACCGGGTCACAATCTTGGCTTCGTGAATGCCTTTCTTTTGGTAATGATGATGAAGCGGTGACATCAGGAAAATCCTTCGTCCCTCTCCGTATTTTCGTTTGGTGTATTTGAAATAGCTCACCTGAATCATAACGCTGAGATTTTCGACCACGAAAATCCCGCACATCACAGGAATCAAAAGCTCTTTGCGAAGGGTCAGTGCCAAAACAGCGATCACCCCACCCAGCATCAGCGATCCAGTATCTCCCATAAATACTTGGGCTGGATAGGCATTATACCAAAGGAAACCAATGCATGCCCCGATAAAGGCCGCTGCAAAAATCACGAGCTCCCCGGAGTTGGGGATGTACATGATGTTGAGGTATTGTGAGAAAATAGCATTACCGCTGAGGTAAGCGAAAATCGCAATGGTCAAACCTATAATGGCCGAAGTTCCAGCGGCAAGTCCATCGATGCCGTCGGTGATATTTGCTCCGTTGGATACTGCGGTGATAATGAAAATTACCACCAAAATGTAGAGCACCGGAGTCATCGATTCCCCTAGAAACCCAAGGAGATTCTCATAGTTCAGTTCGTTATTCTTGAAAAAAGGAATGGTGGTCTTCAGTGCTTTTACATCCTGAAATGCAGGAGTCTCCACCACGCCACTCTCTACCGACACTGGGGTAGAGAATTCGCGTACTACTACATCATCATTATAATAAAGTGTTGCCCCGACAATGATCCCAATCCCGATTTGCCCTACGATCTTAAATCGGCCTTTGAGTCCTTCCTTATTTTTGCGGAATACCTTGATGTAATCATCCAAAAAGCCGATCAATCCCAGCCAAACGGTCGTGATCAGCAGCAGGATGATGTAGATGTTATTCAGATTAGCAAAAAGGAGAGTCGGGATCAGAATCGCCGCGATCATCATCAAGCCACCCATGGTTGGTGTGCCTTTCTTTTGGCTTTGTCCCTCCAAACCCAAATCACGGACTGTCTCACCGATTTGTCTGTTTCGGATCCAATTGATGATGTGATGACCAAAGGTGATGGTGATGATCAGAGAAATCACTGCTGCCATTCCTGCACGGAACGAGATGTATCGGAACACACCCGTTCCCGGGATGTCCAACACTCGATCTAGGTAATCAAAAATGGGGTAGAGCATCTTAGTTTCCTGTCAATTGGGTTAATAATTCAGTCACGACTTCTGCATCATCAAAGTGATGCTTCACTCCTTTGATCTCTTGGTAATCTTCATGGCCTTTGCCAGCAACCAGAATGATATCTCCTTTTTTGCAAAGCATAATTGCCGTTTTGATTGCTTCTCTTCGGTCCTCGATGGTGAGGGTTTTTCTGATTTCAGACGGTCCCACACCGGCCTGCATGTCTCGGAGGATTTCCATCGGCTCTTCAAACCGTGGATTATCAGAGGTGAAAATGGCCTTGGTGCTTTCTGCCACTGCGATTTTTGCCATGGTAGGACGCTTGGTCTTGTCACGATTACCTCCACAGCCGACTACTGTGATTAGCTCCTCATTTCCGGTTCGGAAGGCATTGATGGTCTTGAGGACATTGTCCAAGGCATCAGGGGTATGCGCATAATCCACGATGGCGGTAATTCCGCCAATGGAAATGCGGTCAAATCGTCCTTTTGCACCTTTAATGCCTGAGAGTTCTCTGAGTACCTCTTCCTCATCTTCACCCAAAAGCACGGCTACTCCCATCACTCCGAGGAGGTTATAGGCATTGAATGAGCCGATCATTCTAAACCAGATCAGTTTGCCGTTGATATCGAGTTCCAAGCCTTCGATAGTATTGGAAAGGATTTTTGCTTTGAAGTCCGCAGCGGATTTCAGACCAAAAGTCTGATAGGTTCCTTTGCAGTTTTGCACCATGACCATACCTCGCTTGTCATCCGCGTTGACCAATGCAAATGCATCTTTTGGAAGTTCATCGAAGAGCTTCTTCTTGGCCTTGATGTATTCATCGAAGGTGCCGTGGTAGTCAAGGTGATCGTGGGTAATGTTGGTAAAAACAGCTCCGGCTAGCTTCAATCCGGCAATTCGCTCCTGCACGATGGCATGCGAACTCGCTTCCATAAAGCAATGGGTGCAGCCGGCGTCCACCATTTTGCGAAGCAAAGCCTGTACATTGACTGCATCAGGAGTGGTATGCGTAGAAGGAATGACTTCCTCGTTGATCTTATTTTCTACGGTAGAAAGCAAGCCTGTGCTATAGCCCATTCGGACAAAAAGCTGATGCAAAAGCGTCACTGTAGTGGTCTTCCCGTTGGTACCTGTTACTGCTACGACCTTGATTTTTTCTGAAGGATTTCCATAAAAATTGGAAGCTATGATGCCTAGCGCCTTGGCCGAGCTCACTACTTGGACGTAAGTAATACCCTCATTCAATTGCTCAGGCATGCGCTCACAGACGATGGTGGTCGCACCTTTTTCCAAAGCGGTCTGGATAAATTCATGCCCATCCACCTGAGTGCCAGGCACGGCTACAAAAGCCGCATTTGCACTCACTTTTCTACTATCAAATACAATATCACTCACCCGACGCTCCATGTCGCCGATGGTCGAGGTAAGTGACACCTTATATAATATGTCCTTCAGCACGTTCATCTATCCAAGTACTAGGTTAATGGTGGTATTGGGAGTCAGCTGGGTTCCCGGAGTAATGGACTGCTCGATGACCCTACCTCTTCCATTGTAATTCACTTTAATACCCTTGTTTTCCAAAATAAAAAGGGCATCCCTTAATGGCATTCCAGACACATCAGGCACGACAGGCTTTTCTGTATCGTTAATTCGTAGATTGATTTTATCTTCTGACACTACCGCTGAAATCCAATCTTCTGCAGAAGGAGTCTTGGCAGAAATCCCGAGTTGTTCGAAAATCCCCTGTAGCTCTTCCCCTTTGCCAGCACCTACTTCTGGTAGCTTGGAGGTAAGATTTTCAGCTGTATAAATCTTGGATTGATCGATGGGATTGAGTTCCATGTCCAAAGCGTAGATGCGATCGGCTATTTCCTTGAAAACCGGAGCTGACACATCCCCGCCATAAGCTGCAAGTCCATTTGGGCTATCGATCACGACGATCATGCTGTACTTGGGACGGTCAGCAGGAAAATAGCCTGCAAAGCTCGTATAGTAGGTTTCGGTGTATTTGCCGTTGACGAGCTTCTGAGCGGTCCCTGTCTTTCCTGCAATTTTGTAGTTGTCGTTTTTGATATTCTTGGCAGTTCCGTTTTCCACTACTCCCAAGAGAAGCGTCTGGAGTTGCTTGATGGTTTTTTCAGAAGCAATTTGATTGCGATAGACAGTTGGCTCAAAAGTCTCCACCATCTGATTACCACTTCCTACCGCCTTCACGAAAAGGGGCTTCATCATCACCCCATTATTTGCCACTGCATTGTAAAGCGCCAGGGTGTGAATTGGATTGACCTTAGATTCATACCCGATCGAAATCCAAGGGAGCGAGGTACCGTACCAATTTTTTGCTCCGGGTTTCTTGAAAAAGGGCTTGCCTTCTCCAGAAATCTGAAGATTCATAGGTTCAGCCAACCCCACTTTTTCGATGTAAGCCATAAACTTGGACGGACTGGAGCCAAAGTGCATGTCCACCAATTTGGAGATCGCCACATTGGAGGATTTTTCAAATGCTTCTCTAATGGTGATTGTTCCATACCCTCCATACTTGGCATCGTACATGGTTTGATTATAGAAGCGGTGGGCACCATTTCCTGTCTCGATCAGCTCATTTGGGGTCACTTTGTTTTCCTCCAAAAGTGCCAACATCGATACTAGCTTGAATGTGGATCCTGGCTCAACGCTTCCGATATCGCCGACTGCGTAGTTGTAACTTTCGGAATAGCCGACGCCATTCTTATTCTTTTGGAGATTGGAGATAGCTTTGACATGTCCTGTCTTCACTTCCATGACGATAACGGAACCAAAAGCAGCCTCTCTATCTGTCAATTGTCTTCTTAGTGCCGTCTCTGCTATGTCTTGGATATTTACATCCAGCGTGGTGAAGACATCATACCCATTTTCAGGCTTGATGTCATCTGCATCAAACATTGGCTTCCAAACATTTCCTGCCAACCTTTGGAACAGTGCTTTGCCATCTTTGCCTTTCAGGTAATTGTTGAAAGAATATTCAATTCCAGCGCCGTTATCTTCTTCATTCAAAAAGCCAACTGTACGGCTAGCCAAGGAATTGAAAGGACGGTATCTCTTTTCCACTTTCTCAAAAATGACTCCGCCACCGGCTCTTCCTTCTCTAAAAATCGGCCACTGAGACATCAACTGCATCTCCTGAAAACCGATCTGAGTTCGATTAAGAACCAAAAATCGCTTTTTCTCTGTTCTAGCATCTTGAATCATCCGACGGTAAGCCGTAGCTGACTTGTCTTTGTAAAAAGAGGAAAGCAATCTGGAAAGTGAATCTATCCCTGAATCAAACTTGGATTCTTTCACCACAGTAGGATCGATCGCCACTCTATAAAAAGGAAGACTAGTAGCCAATAAACTGCCATCAGCGGCATAGATATTCCCGCGAGTAGCAGGCACTTCTCGGTATTGGAAATTGACCTGCTCCGCTTTGGCTTTCCATTTCTCGCCTTCTTTGAGTTGAACCACGGCGATTTTGTAAGGTATGGCGCACGCAGCCAAAGCCACCAGGATGAAAATCACCCTCACTCGGAGCACTATGGAGCGTTTGATGTTCACTTGCTTACC
>CALRRX020000122.1:0-7943 GCA_943370675.1 Reyranella massiliensis 521
ATTTGCAAAACTCTCCATTGTTATCGAAGCGTTTGGAATTGGCGCTGCGGCTGAGCCCTTGGTCAACTCCATTATTGATAATCAACAGCAAATCGTTTTCTACTGTAGCCAAAATCCGGAATTGGTACTTTTTGCGGTAGAGTCTGAAAAGGTTTTTGTCGAAAGATCCAATTCACTTTTGAATTACCTGTTTGGCCTTTCGGCAAGTATCGGAGTGGTAAACCAGATGAAAGTTTCGGAAAGAAGAATCCTTTTCCAGCACATTCTGGACGAGCTGAGAGAGATCAATGGACTTTCCTACACCGTTTCCAAATCACTTCAACACTATCTGGAAAGGAAGCGAGGAGTCAATCCTTACCTACAGTATGTGGCAACGGAAATGGCCTTGGTAGAAGAAATCATTCAAAACGCCAAAATCCTGATGCGATGAAAAATCTCCTTTTTCTTTTCATGTGTTTTGTGGCTGTTGAATCTTATGCCCAGACCCTGGTATTCGACAAAGAGCATTTTTCGATAGTCAATGCCAATGCTGCTGTACGAAATGTCAGTGAAATAGGGTATCACCAAACCTTGGATATCATCAGGCAAAACACCGATGATATCATTCTCAATTCATCCAGCCTGGCACTGGTTCAAACCATGATTGTCAACTCTCTGACCCAAATCAATGAAGGGTTCAAGGATGCAATTCAGGTAAGGATGATCGCTGAGACAGTCTTGGATATCGGTTCCATTTCCGCAGAGGCATTTCAGTTAGCTGGCGATAATCCCATCCTTTTTCTTTTTGTGGAAGAGTACACGGTTCAGGCGAAAAACAGAAGTCTCAACCTGGCTACGGAAGTTTCTTCCCTGATACTCAAAGAAGGCGATAATCTCCTGATGAATTACAATGTCCGGGACGAGCTCCTTGATTCAGTCCAGAAGGAATTACAAGTAATTCTTGCCTTGGTACTGGCTGCAAAAAACAGCATCTACTGGGCCAAGACCAATGGGATAATCCGATCCCTCAATCCTTACCAAGCTTACATCAATCGTGATTTAGGATTGATAAATGAAATCATCATCAAACAGAAAATCCTTACCCGATGAAGCTAACACTCTCATTTTTGATCCTTTTTTCTGTTTGTATTCACGGCTACGGACAGACTCCCATCCACGATAGAGCGATTGTAGCTCAGCAGGAACGGATGGTTTTTAAGCAATGGGATGAGGATAAATTCTATCCTGAACCCAACAGATTACTCGGAATTCCGACGAATCCGATTTGGTATATCACATGGGGCTTGCATCCCAATTACCCGGATCTGGACAGAAGGCCTTTATCTCCAAGAGGGGAACAGACTCAAAGGATGGGGTTGGCAGCAGCCATGCAGATTTCATCGAACTACTACAAGCAGCACTCAGATACGGTCAAGAACTTGGCAACGGCTGAAATGGCTCGCATTTCAGGTGCTTTTTCATCAACAGATCCTCTTTACCAATTCTATTATAAGCGAGAGCTGAAGCCTTTGGAAAATCCTGAAGCCACAGCTTTTCAGGGAGTTCCTGCGGAAGTAATTCAATACATGACTGATCATGGGGCTTTCCAGTGGTATTTAAACAACATGGCTTCGCTTTCAGAGCGATATGAGTTTGCCAAGAACCTGGATATGGAAAGGGGACAACGGATTCTGATGTATCACAGAATCATGCTTGAAATGAGGGATATCCTTAAAAAATGGCAATACAAACTGGACATGTCTTCCAATATGCTTGCCTTTCGAAAGCTGAACCAGCGAAAAATCAGCGGAGAGATTATCCTTTCAGATCCAAAAAGCGAGGAGGATAGAGCTAAGAAAATTGCTAACCAAACCCAAGTCCTCAAATGAAGAAGCTGATCACAGGACTATCAATTTTCCTTGGCTTGTCAATCTCCGTATTTGCACAATCGGCCAACCATGACCAGTACAAGGAGACCATAAGCTATTTGCAGGGAAACAGTATTTACGACAGGGGAGTGATGACCTTCTTTGAAGAAATGAGGGATTATGGATTTGCTCACTCCGACCCTTTCATGAGAGATGCTCAGACCTTGGCCTGTATTTTCATGCTGATTTTTTTCAGTCTCAAATGCTATGAAATGATGGCGGGGGACAAAAAGCTTGAAATTATGCCCCTCCTGAGGCCATTTGCTTTGGTAATCCTTTTGATGTGGTGGCCAATTTTCTGTCAGATCATCGCTTTTCCCACCGATTTGATCGCAGCAAAAACGGAAGCCCTTTTCGGGACCCAAAACGATATCAATAATGGGTTGCGGCTTGACCGGGCGGCCTATATGATCGAAATGGCCGATCAGCTGGTGGAATATCAGGCAGTGACCGAGATGGCATCGGAACAGGCGCAAGAATCCGATAAAGATTTGGGGACGGTGATTGTGGACGGGGTTAAAGGATTTTTCTCCGATCAGATTTTAGCCCCTATTGTCCAAATGCGAATCAGGATGCAAACCAGTCTTCAATTGCTCGCTACCCAAATCATCGAATTGGTGGCTATATGGATTCTGAGGGTTTGTGTCTATATCATTTTCATGTTGCAGATAATCTACTCGACGGTGTTGGTGATACTCGGACCATTTTCAGTGGTGGTGAGTATTCTTCCTGCCTTTCGAGATGCGTTCACGACTTGGATAGCCAGGTTCGTTTCCGTCAATCTCTATGTGGGAGTGGCCTATTTGATTCTCTACATAACAGGAAGACTCCAACAATATGCCTTGGAGGTCGAAATTGACAAGTACGAGTACTTGCTTTCAACCGGTGGTGGAGCAGATCGGCTTGAAAAAATGGCTTGGCTGGCATCCAATGGCTTTTTGAGTTTCGGGCTGGTGATTGTAGCATTTTTTGTCAGCGCCATTGCCATCACTACCGTGCCATCGATTTCCACTTGGATCATTTCCACTTCAGGAATCTCCTCGGCAGCAACCACCGTCGGAAGGATGGGGTCTTCTGCTTCAAAATCAATTTCAAGAGCTAAACTAATCTAACCATGATCATCCAAAACATTGAATCGAAAATCAGATTGGCAACGGTTCTTTCCCTGGGAAGCCTTATTACCTCAATCATTATCTGCGGTTTTGTTTCGGTTTACGCCTATAAACAGGTAGCCAACGCAAGGCAGTCCATTTATATCCTGGACAATGATATCCCCATTTTGGCCAAGCAGACCAATATGCAAATGAATAGGCCAGCTGAGTACAAAGCAGCAGTGGACTTATTTCATAGCTTTTTTTTCAACCTGACTCCAGACGATAAGCACATCGAATACCAAATGAGCCGGGCTATGTACTTCGTGGATGAGACAGGAGTCGGCCAATACAATAACCTGAAAGAAAAAGGCTACTTCAATTCCATTCTTTCCTCAAGTTCTGTGCTTTCTATACAGACGGATTCAATTGTCTTGGATCAGAACAGGTTCCGGTATTACGGCAAGCAAAAAATAGATCGAAGAAGTGCCACGATCACCCGATCGATCATCACAGAGGGTGAACTGATCGATATCCCGAGAAGTGAAAATAATAGCCATGGGGTGTTGATCACGAATTGGAAAACCATTGAAAATAAAGACCTGAGCAATGTTTCGAAAAACACCTTCTAAGGATCGGGAAACTACCCTATTCCAAGAGCTTAAAAATGAGCTTTATCCTCACCTGGCAGGAGTAAACGGCCATTTAAAGGGGTTGATAGATAGACATGCCAAAATCATTTTTTGTGTCATGCTTCTTCTCATCGTAGCCTCTTTCATACTCACCTTTTTTGTGCTGAAGCCTAACCCGGAGAATCAGGCTGAAAATTTCAAAAAAGAGCTGAATGGTATCCCAGGAGAGCTGTCAGGCGAATTTTCAGCATTACAGGATTTGACTCAAAGGGCTGCGAAAATGGCGGAGTTAAAATCTGAGATAGAACGGATTATCGCTCAGGATTCCATTTCAAAGACGGATTCAGCCTATCTGGAAAAAGCAATTGAGCAACTGCAATACTTTAATGACCACTCCCATGAAAATTGACTTCAAACAACCCAAATACATCCTGCCGATTATCATGCTCCCGTTTTTGTGCTTGCTGTTTTACGGGTATAAATCCTTCAGCAAAGACGGTCCACCTGAGCCTATTCAGGGGCTCAGTGGAATCCAATCCGAGATTGGCAAAGTGTCGGAACAGATCCAGAAAAAACCGCTTGATTCCAAACTGGATGCTTCCAGAGAAACCTATAAAAGGGCAAATGATGGATACACGGCAATCAAAGGCTTGGAACTCGAGGTTGAAGAATCCAGCCAAATCAAAACACTGTACAACGAGGAAGAAAGAAGGCTACTGGATTCCATTGACAACGCTTTAAAAAGCGTAGGTCTGTACTCGGGAAAACCCGATACTGGCAATTCGATTTCATCTGTTTTGCCACAACCTTCCAGACTGCAAAGCTTTTCCAGGGAAGATGAAGAATTGCTGAATGCCATCAATCAGCTGGAAGGAAAAAAGACCCAAGTTCCCGCCAACAAATACGAAGATCCCATGGATCTATTCAAAGCGCAGATGGCTGTGATAGACTCCATTTCCAAAGCGAATGATCCGGATTATCGAGAGCTACAGCAAAAAGAAAAGGAAAACGAGCCAGTGGCAAATGAGACCGAAAACGCAGTTTATCGAGTCCAGAAGTCAGAGGGTGCCGCTATTTTATTCAACACCGTCACCAGAGAAAAAAAGGGAAAGTTCATCGAAGCAATCATTGACCAGGATATCAAGAGCGGTACCCTTGGAGCCAGATTGAGAATCCGACTTTTGGATGATATCCTGATTGGAAATGCCATTGTGGGTAGAGGAACTTATCTCTATGCCTTGATTTCCGGATATGAAGCTCAGCGGGTGAAGCTGACCATTTCTTCAGTCATGATCAATGATCGAATCTTCCCAATTAAGCTCTCCATCTATGACGTGGATGGGATGGAAGGTCTGTATGTTCCGGCCAGTGCCTTCCGGGAATTTTCCAAAGAACTAGGAGGAAATACCACCGGGGGAATGAATCTGACCATGCAGCCAAACTCAGACGAATTGAGTCAACTGTATATGTCTGCGCTCCAACGAATGTTCACCTCAACCTCCCAGGCTGTTTCCAAATCCATCAAAAAGAACAAGGCCAATATCAAGTATGGGACTTCTGTCTATTTGATCGATACCAACGACTTGCAGGAAAACAGAAAAATGATCCAAAACCAAAACTGACCTACCATGAGACAAAAGATTATAACCCTTATCCTTTGGGCGATATCCATTTCGGCCTATGCCCAGCAGAACGGCACACTGTTGAAAAGCCAACTTCCCAAGATCTATATTGACGAGGAAATCTCCCTTCACTTCCTTTCCCCAGAACCAATCCAATACGTGGATATCTCGACCGACAATATGATCGGAGATATTCCATTGGAAAATGTGTTTCGGGTAAAAGCCATCCGCGACAGTGTTTCCAACCTCAATGGTTACAATAAGTCTTTGGGAGTGGTTACCATTATCGGGCAGAAATTCATCGCGCAGTACGATTTATGGTATGCGCATGATGAGCGACAGCTGAAGACTCAAATTGAAATTCTCCCTATCAATACCAGTCCCTTGGAGGTCGGTAAAATTCCCCTGAGCGACCAAGAACTTCGGTATTTCTCCATAGAGGCATTTAAAGGGAAGAAGAAGGATAACATCACCAAAAGCAGCCAGTATGGAGTAACCGGTCAGGTGAATAGTATCTACACCGTTGACGATTATATCTTTTTGGACATCTCCTTTACGAACAAGACCAATCTCAAATTTGACCTGGACCAACTGAGATTTAAGATCGAGGACAAGAAAATCACCAAAGCGACCAATGTCCAATCCATAGAGATTGAGCCGGAATACCAGCTTTTCACCCCAGAAAGCTTTGAGAAGAAATACCGTAATATCTACGTGTTTAAAAAATTCACCTTCCCCAATTCCAAGGTGTTCACCATCAAGCTTTCTGAATCCCAGATCAGTGGAAGGACGATCTCTTTGGAGATAAAGTACGCTGATCTTTTGGCAGCAGACACACTTTAAAAATGATTTTTCCCTTCAACTGAGTCTTTGCCATGAATGAGAAAAGAGAATTAAAAAGCCTTCACGCTACCTTTCAATTCATTGTTTACCTGATGGTGTTCCTGGACATTCTGATGTTTGTCTATGCTCCACAGTTATTGGCCAAGGATGGGGTGGGAAAGTTTCTTTTCCCTCTTTTCGAAAAGCTTCAAAACCTGAAGATTTACAGTAATGTGCTTCTTGGCAAAGTGGCCATTTTGATAGCGATCTGCCTTTCAGCCATCGGGACAGTCGCCAGAAAGAACCTGGATTTAAACCCGAGAAATCAGATCATTTTTCCTTTGGCCATCGGGTTGATACTGTTCTTTGGTTCGATCTATCACTATACGCTGGAAGATTCATTTTTGGTGATGGACCTCACTTCCATCCAAGACCTGGGGTACAGCCTGGCTTTATTTATAGGGTCTGTTTTGATCCATACCTCCTTGGACAATGTCTCGAAACTGATCAAATCGGGACTGGGAAAGGATGAATGGAATATCGAAGGAGAGTCCTTCATGCAAGACACCAAAAAAATCGAAAATCCCTATTCGGTCAACATTCCCATGAAGTTCTATTTCAGGGGAAAAGTCCGAAAAGGTTGGATCAACTTGGTCAATCCATTCAGAGGGACTTTTGTGATCGGAACCCCGGGTTCCGGAAAGTCTTTCGGGGTGATCAATCCTTTTATCCGTCAGATGATAGGCAAGGGATTCACCATGTGCCTGTATGATTTTAAGTTTCCTGACTTGGCTCAGATTGCCTACTTCCACTATCTGAAAGCTCAAGACAAAAAGAAAAACCCAAATTTCAAATTCCATGTGATCAATCTGGACGAGGTAGAATATTCCAGGAGGATCAATCCGATCAACAGAAGGTATTTGAAGACGGTAGCCAATGCTTCTGAAACAGCAGAAGCAATTTTTCAATCCCTTCAAAAATCCGATTCATCGGGAGGAGCAGATAAGTTTTTCGAGCAATCGGCCATTAACTTTCTATCCGCCTGTATCTTTTTTGTGTCTCGATACGAGGAGGGTAAATATTCCACATTCGCCCATGTGCTGGATTTTCTCAACAGGGACTACGAGGATATTTTTAACTGTCTGACCAAATATCCCGAACTCAGATCAATGGTATCTCCCTTCCGAAGTGCCTTTGAAAAGAAGGTTTACAAACAGCTGGAGGGGCAGGTTGGTACCTTGAAGATTTTCCTTTCCAGACTGAATACCAAAGAAACAGCTTGGGTTTTCAGTGGGGATGATTTCGACCTTAAAATCTCGGATCCCAATTCTCCTTCCATTCTAGTCCTTGCCAACAGCACCGAAACCCAGAGTATCACAGGTACCTGCTATTCGGTGATCATCAATAGGTTGACCCGATTGATCAATACCAAAGGGAATTTGCCAACCGCTTTGATAGCGGATGAAGCGCCGACTTTTTACATCCATAAAATCGAAAACCTGATTTCTACTGCCCGAAGCAATAAAGTAGCGGTTTTACTCGGCCTGCAGGAACTGCCTCAGTTAAACCAGCTACAGGGAAAGGATACGGCATCGACCATGACCTCGGTGATCGGAAATGTCCTTTGTGGCTCAGTTCGCCATAAGGATACGCTTTCCTGGTTAGAGATGATGTTTGGTAAGCGAAAGCAATTGGGGCAAAGTGTTTCGATTGATCGGGATAAAACCTCGATTTCGTATAGTGAGCGATATGATCCACTTATTCCTGCAGGAAAAATAGCGTCCATGCACACAGGGGAAATAGCTGGAATTATCGCCACGGAAGGGACTGAGTTTGACGGGAAATACAAAACCTCCAATGTCCATTGCC
>CALRRX020000123.1:0-7925 GCA_943370675.1 Reyranella massiliensis 521
GTTTCACGTAGGCGGGCAGACTCAGCTCCAACGGAGCATCCCATATCAGCCAGGGGTTCAACCCGTGGTTTAGAATCAACCCCAAAAATCCCCCTCGCTGGCGCACGGATTTCGGTTTTGAACGAGTTGCAAATCGCCAGTGAAACGGAGAGGGCAAAATCAATTTTTTAAACCATTAAGAAAATGAAGGGCATTAAGGAGATCAATTGAAAGGCTGACTGAAAATCTCAATTTCCTAAATTCCTTAATGGTAAAATTTATATTGGAATAGCAGCTCCAACGGAGCGTTCTGTCTTAGCCAGGGGTGCAACCCCTGGTTTAGGATCAATCCCGAGAATTGGCCTCGCTGGCGCACGAATTTCAATTTGAAACGAGAAGCAAATCGCCAGCGAAACGGAGAGGGCAAAATCAATTTTTTAAACCATTAAGAAAATGAAGGGCATTAAGGTGTTTGTGCCCCGGTTAGTGCCTGTTTGCAACAGGCAGGCACTCATGCGGACGAAGATTCTCTCGCCCCGGTTAGTGTCCCCATTAACCGGAATGAGTTGTTTCAAATTCAAATTTTGATTTTCTATACCCGTGAGTGGGGACACTCACGCGGGCGAGCGACCTCAATTTCCTTAATTCCTTAATGGTAAAAACCCTCAACTCCCCTTTAACTTTTCTCCTCTTCCCGACAAATCTGCTAACTGTTGAATTCGGGCAATCCGTGTTTTATCCGTTTTGGCGAGCTTAAGCCAGCGGAGGACAAAGCGCTTGCTGGAATCATTGATTCCATGAAAAAATTCACTCGCACCTGGCACCTTGTCCAATCCTTCCTGAAGGTCCTGCGGTACTTCTAGGCGATCAACATCGTCCATAAAATCCCACAACCCCGCCTGCTTGGAGCGCTCGATGGACTGAAAACCAGCGGCATGCATTCTCCCTTCTTTGATCACCTTCGCCGCCCGATCCTTGTAGGTCTTCGCCCAATGCTGCACACGCCGAGGGGAGATCAGCTGCATGGTCCGTCGCTCGTCCAGCTTTCTGCGGATGCCATCGATCCAACCGAAACAGATCAATTCGTCCAAGACTTCGCTTGTCGAGACATACTTCTCAGGAACAGCCTTCAAAAAAGTCACCAGCCAAACCGATTCCTCTTGCTGATGGTGCTGCTCCAGCCAGCTTCTCAACTCTGTGGAGGAACTGACTTCCACTTTTTGGAAATGCTCGGTTTGGATCATAGGGATGGAGAAAGAATAGGTTGATTTTTCTATCGATCAACACTTCCAATCGACCGTCTGTTTGGGATTGGAAGATACTTTTTTAGGTGATTTGCTCTGGATTTGAAAAAGCTTCTATTTAGGTAGGGGATAGCATTACAAATGCTGCTGGATAGTAGGGGAACACACAGCTCCTGTATGAACTTCATAGATTAAAAGTAGAATCTACGCTCAGGTGTGGACCTAGGCAATTCCACTTTTGGCAGGTGTGTCGCTGTGCTCAAAACTCTTTTTCCTCGCGCTAGTTTCTTCCGCATGGACAGCTATGCACTTATTGACGAGTCGGGGTTTCCGGTGATCCGGATTCGCTTCACGGGAAGTAAAAGTACCGACGAAAATTTCCAGGCCTATCTCGACCAAAATCGGGATTGTTACCGCTTTGGACGAAAGCTGGCCATTATTTTTGATGCATCGCAAGCGAGTGTTCCTGCGTTTTCCCATCAGAAAATGCAGGCAGACTGGTTGAAAAACAATCAGGAACTGATGCAAAACTATTGTGCAGGTACTGCCTATATCATTCCAAGCAGGCTGATTCGGTCTATCCTAAAGCTAATTTTTTCCCTGCAAAAGCAGCCTGTTCCCTACCTCGTGGTCAAGACAGAAGCGGAAGCAGCAGAATGGGTGAGGGGACTTGGCTTGGCCGAAGCAGATCGCTGAGGGTTCAGGAGGAGATTGGTTGCTGGGATTTGGATTTAATCTTAGGCGATAGGGAAATGGCAGAAACTTTTGAGCGAATTGCAAATTCGTAAGGATAGGAGGGTGGAATTACAAATCCCACCCAGCATCTAGCTGAACTTCATAAATTGAAAGAAGAATCTACGCTTAGGAGGTTATTTTACAAATCATAACTCCATTTAGTTGTTTTTTCATCATAATAAACCCAGATATGCCTTATGTATGGAACAGGAACACCTGTCTTTTTATGTTTTTTAATTTCCCATTTTTCAACTTGTCTAATTAATTCAATCGCATCTTTTTCAAATTCTGATACAGGTTCTTTATTACTATATTCAATGTCTGTTATCAAATCAAAAACGGGATGATTTTTTCTTATAAGTGCACTTTGTTTTTCAACTGATTTTAAGTTCCCGTTTGAGTCTATAGAAAGGTTTAATATTGTAGTTGAATTTTTATAATCTTTTATTTTCCCTTTATCAAGAATAGACTTTATATCGGTAATATTTACACAATAGTTAAACCCGAATTCATTTTCGAAAATGTAGTCTTCAATTTTAAATGAATTGCCGTTATCTAACAATCTTTGATCTATAATACTTATCGGTAGTTCGTCAATATTCTTTGAGTTAGAACACATTCCACTGAAAGTCAATTCACCTTCATACATGTAAGCATATACTAACCAATTTTCATTTTTATCTGCACTCCAATCACAAGAATTCCATAGTCCTGTATATTTTCCTTCTGAAGTAAGCTCAAAATCGAGTGTTTTAGGATAATTTCCGTTTTTATAATGTTTATATATGTCAAAGGTGACTTTGTAAGTTAAACTATCCTTAGCGTAAACTTTTGAAATAATTTTACCTTCAAAGACATATTTTGATGAATAGAATTCTAGAGCTGGATTAATATAATTGCAATCGCAGGCAAAAGATAGTGCTGAAATAAAACTTGCAAATAATGTCAGGATTAGTTTTTTCATAGGTTGCTAATGTTTGTGGACTTTGCATTTGTATGGTTTTCAAACTTCACCCAGCATCCATCTGAACTTCATAGATTGAAAAAAGAATCTACGCTCAGGAGAGCTTAATATTCTAAAAATAAAATGTTTTATGCAGGAAGTTAATTTATTTTCAAGGGCTCAAATTTTGATCCTTTGGATCTATTGCATCTCCAACAGAGGGTTTGCAGGTTGTTCTCTTCTGTTATTCCGCCTTTAGAAAGAGGTTTGATATGGTCAATTTCCAAGAGTAAGTTTCTTTCTTCATAAATTGATATACTACATTTTTGGCAAGTAAAGTCGTCTCTTTTTTTAATTTTTTCCCGTAGAGCTTGAGTCATCAACGCTCTTTGTCCCTGTATACTTTTCCTGAACTTTACTAAATCATTTAAATAAATTACAAACCTTTCAAGATTCTCAATATCTAGTTCAATATCGCACTTCGCCGAACTGTTTCCTCCTGCGGAAACATATTGAAATGTGTAAACAGGAAAATAAAAATCATCAAAATTAAACTCCTCAAAACCTAATTCTTTGATAAGTCTTTTGTTGCTAAACTTAAATATCAACCATGGTATTGAAGATTGAATGTTTTGAATAATTTCATTTTTTTCATTTCGTAATAAAAATTTACCTTGTTCTGCAGCTGAAAAGTCGTTTAAGATCAATTCAAATTCAGATAAGTTTTCTTCATTGATTTCAATGTTGAAATACTTACATAAATACTTAAAGGGTTGGTTATTTGCGTTTTTGCATATAGTGGCTGAACAATTATATACCTGATGGTTATTAGTGTTTTTGCTCCATTCCTTTCTTTTAAAATTATAATTGCTTGAGTCGGTTAATTTGGACTTTCCATGATCATTGTATTTAATGTTTATGTATGAGTTTCTCAATTCATTAATATGATGATTTAATTCATTGCAGTTATCTATGTAGGTTTTTATGCTATTCTTTATATCAATGAATTTTTTACTTCTGAAGTAGATGCTAGAGTAGATAAAATAAATTAAAATGAAGGAACCTACAATAATCCCACCTATTAGAAGTGGGATGGCTAAGATTTCTAGTGCTGAAATTAGAAGGTTTACTACTAATGCAATAAATGCTAGTGCTAATACAAAAACAATAAATACTGAATTTCCAATTAAAGATTTTCCTTTCATTTTTAATTTATTTAATACAAATATTTTTAAATCAACGTTTTGGCGCTTGACACAGTGGCGGATTTCGGAGCACAAAACTGTCAATACACCACAAAAGTTGATGCGAAGTAAAATGCTCAATTAATCGCTTAATGTGCCATTGATTCAAACGCACATTGAAATCTTCTTTTTTATTCAAAGTTTGGAAATACTACTATTTCTCCCTTTTGATCATTGATTGCATCTCTACATTTTTTAGCAAACTCAACTCCGCCTTTTTCTAGAACAATTTTGCAAACTCTAAACAAATCGCTTGTTTTTATTAATCCAATTTTTTCTCTCTGTGCTCCTAATTTGCATTTCAATGTAAAGTCTAATGTCCGATCATTTGGTGAAATAAGTCTTTGTGGGTTTCCAAATAATAATCCGATTGCTTTTTCATTTACTGATTCTTTTTCAAAATCTGCATTAAGTCCATCTAGCAATTGTCTAAATTTGGAAACATCTATATCCTTATTGTCTTTACCTTCACATTCGCCTATATATCTATATCCTTCAGGTGACTGTATAATTTGATCTAATTCCAGTTCTCCATCATTATAATTTTCAGCTTTATAACCTAAAATAGTCAAAGCTTTTATGACTGCTAATTCAAGTGGTTTACCTGTTTCAAAAAGCAAATCTTTTAAGCTTTCTTGTTCTTCAAGAACAGAATTTAGCTCTTTGAGTTCTTTTGTCTTTTTATCGATTTCTTTTTCAACTTTTTTTATTAGCTCTCTCGTTTCATTTGCTTTCTCAATTGCATATTCATCTTTTTCAAGCCAATTCGGTTTTGGAGTTTTTACTTTTTCACTTCTTAAAGTTTTATCTATAGCTACCAATGAGTTTATAAATATTTTCCCTCTTTTTAATGCTTCTTCAGTCCAATATACCTCATCTTTTTTTTTGTCATAAAATGAGAAAGTCTGTTCGTTAAAATTTAAACTAGGCAAAAAGACCACATGCCCGTCTTTAACTTTAAAGACAGTGCCTAATATTCTATCTCCATTTTTTGTTGTAAATAATCCTTGCATTTCCTTGTCTGATGTTAAATAAACTTCATAAGAAATCAGGTCTTTGAATTGATTAAAAATATCACTTATTAAATCTGACTTCGGATATACAGTTTTTCCTGAAGCAGAGTGAAATTCCAAAAAACTAAAAGGAAGAAATGAATAATTTGTTAATGGAGAAACGTGGTGAGTGGTTTTTTGATTTCTTCCTGTTCCACTTATGTCTTTTGTGCCGGTGTAAATATAGAAATCAAACTTTTGTTGAAGGATTACAAATAATGTCCTACCTGTTTCAACAAAATTTATAAGCTCTTTTCTCCAATGTTTTGAATGATCTATTATTGACGCAGACGATTCTTTATTAAAGAGTTTTTTTCCTTCGTATTCACCACTACTGTGATAGCTACCACTGTCATATGTAGTATAACTTGTCGTTGAAAGGTCTGGACAAAAAATGGCTATATCTGAGTCTGCTAATGAAGTAAAGCTGTCCAAGGCAACATAGTCATCATTTTCACTAGGTATACTAAATCCAATTCCTTTATATTCTTTCATGGTTTTAATTTAAAGTTGTTGTTAACTTTTCCTTTCCGCAGAGAACTGAGTAAAGTATGCATATTTTGATGCATTGCTAAGGAGCTTGCGGGTATTTCCGAATTAAATCCGTTTTTCTGATTTCGTGGGGCTTGGTCCTTTGGAGTCTTTTCCTTCCCAAAAATGCCTGTTGGCTTTCCCCTAAAAATCTATTTCAATATAATGGGCCTGTCAATTCAGTCCAAACTATCTCCGAAAAATTTTGGTCTTTTTGGGAAATTCCTTTTGAACCAAGCTGGATTTCAGCCGAATCTTAGGCTAAGCTTCAGCAGTTCAGTGGAATCAATCGTATTTTTCGCTTGCTGTTTTATTTTCTACTGGTATTCTCTCTATTTTCCTTTGTTTCCCCTGTTTCCGTTTATATCCCTACCTTTGTCGCTATCAAACAGCAAAGCATGAAGCGCATCAACGAGTACAAGAAACTTTTTAACATCGAAGGACCCATCGACCTGAAGCAATTAAAAACCACCTACCGAAATCTGGTGAAGGAATGGCATCCGGACAAGTTTCGGGAAGGAGATGAACAAGCCAAAGAGGCGGAAGAGAAAAGTGCCAAAATCATTGATGGGTATCATTTCCTGGTGAGTATCGCACCGGAGACCATCGCCTCTAATCTGGAAGAATACACCAAAACCGCCACCGAATCGGGCATCGCGGACTTTCAATACAAGAATCAGGTGATGGAGATTACCTTCTTGGATGGGAATACTTATGAGTACTTTGGGGTTTCCAAAAACACTTACACCAAGTTTCTCAGCGCGGATAATGCCAACCGTTTTGCCCGTAGGAATATTTTGAATTCTCACCTTTACCGTAAGTCTAAGAGGACTGCTGAGACGGTTTAGTAGCTGGTTTTGAGGTTGCCTCTTATTGATCTATTTTTTTGTATGTCCTTTTGGCTTGATCCAAAAGGACCAAAAGATCAAGATTTGGCAAAGCTCCCACCGCACGAGGCCAGACGCTGGCCCGCTGCCAAATCTTCCCCCGCGCCTATCAAAGGCGTGTTTGGTGGTAATTTGGTATTGCCAGCTATTTGTGAAAATCTGGATTCACTCTTTCTTAATTTCCTCAATTCCTCAATGGTGAAAAAATGAGTATCCTACTGTTGCGGTATTTGCATTTTTAGAACCTACTGATTTGTATTTCAAATCGCTTCAGGTTTAAAAGTGCTTAGGTGTATTCACCCCTTCTCAATTCCCTCAATTTCTTAATGGTAAAAATGCAATCCTCAAAATCACGCTGGCTCGATATGAATCAGCACATGGCCTAGCTGAGGGATTTCCCGGCGGAGGGTGTCTTTGAGTTCGTGGGCGATGTCGTGGCCTTGGCGCACGGTCAGTTTGCCATCCACATGGGCATGCAGGTCCACATGGTATTTCATCCCGGCCTTTCGGATAAAGCACTTTTCCGTATCACTCACCCCGGGGACGCTGAGGGCGACCTTTCGGATTTCATCGACCAAGTCCTCGTGATTGTTTTCATCCATAACCTCACTCAGCGCGGGGCGAAAGATTCCGTAGCAGTTGTATAGGATAAAGCCACAGGCCAGCAAAGCCGCATAATCATCCGCCACTTCGTAGCCTTCTCCTCCAAAACGAGCGATCGAAATCCCGATAAAAGCCGCCACTGAAGTAATGGCATCTGAGCGGTGGTGCCAAGCTTCGGCCTTCAGGGAAGAACTCCCCAGTTTCTTGCTTCTTATCATTACGACTTGGAAACTGATTTCTTTCCAAACAATGATACCTGCCAAGACCCAAAGTGTCCAAGCTTCGGGTAAAGCATGGGGAGTTTGGATGTTTTTAATGGATTGCCAGGCGATGGTAAAGGCGGAAAGTACCAAGAACACCACCACTGCAAAGGTGATCAGGGGTTCGGCTTTGCCGTGACCGTAAGGATGGTTTTCGTCCGCAGGTCGCGCCGCATAGCGAAGGCCAAGCAAGACCAAAAAGGAAGAGAAAATATCCACCGTGGACTCAATGCCGTCTGCAATCAGCGCATAGGAATTGCCAAAAAAGCCGGCCAGAAACTTGATCGCCGCCAAGGCTGCATTTCCCAGCATGCTAAAAATTACGGTTCGTATGGCGAGGTTGGGAGCAGACATGTTGTGAAAGTACGAATTACGAGTAAACCTTTGAGGTTTTAAAAACCTCGAAGGTTTACGTTCTTGAATCAGGTGCTGGATTTACGAATTACG
>CALRRX020000124.1:0-7890 GCA_943370675.1 Reyranella massiliensis 521
AGCTGTATTTGAAAACGATATGATCAGAATAGTTTGTCTCATTTTGATTTTCCTCATCACAGGAAAAACTTTTTCCCAATCTTCTAACCCCTATGGATTGCCACTCCTTACTTCGGTGGAAGAATACCATAAGACAGTTGCCCTCGATAGCAACAAAAGGATGGTACAGATTGCTGATTTTGTGCCCGGAGTGATGCTGGATATTAAGTATGCTGGCAAGGAAAATGTGTTTTATACCCAACTCTATCCCAAGCCTATCGCACTGACTAGACTGCCAGCCGCCAAGGCACTCGCCAATGCACAAAAGGAATTCAACGGACACGGGGTGGGACTTAAAATTTATGATGGATACCGTCCCTATGCGGTCACCTCCCAGATGTATGAGATGCTGCCGGAT
Organism: Reyranella massiliensis 521; assembly: GCA_943370675.1. Taxonomy (GTDB): domain Bacteria; phylum Bacteroidota; class Bacteroidia; order Cytophagales; family Cyclobacteriaceae; genus Algoriphagus. Next base: position 398 of record CALRRX020000124.1, read on the forward strand.
ACCGTTTATATGGGACTTCCATGGCAAGGAAGCAAACACAATCGAGGAATTGCCTTAGATCTTACCTTGGTGGATTTGAAAACGGGAAAAGAACTCAGAATGCCAACTCCCTTTGACGCCTTGGTCTATGCTGCTCATCCTGAATTTAAAAAGTTGCCCGCAGAGGTGATCAAAAACAGGGAACTACTCAAGACTGTGATGAAGAAACATGGCTTTTCTGTGGATCCGGTGGAATGGTGGCACTACAATTATGTGGATACCAGCCGAACTTTTGAACTGATGGACATTCCGATAGATTTGATGGAACGGGAAGTGTTGAATAGCAAGTCTCAAAAACAGGAATGAAAATCGATTTGATAGCCCTATCATTTTAAAATTGACAGGCGCAGTAAAAAAAGAAAGCCGGCAAGTTTTGTTGCCGGCTTTCATGTTTATAGTCTTTTAGATTTTACTCAAATCCAAACTTCTTCAATCCTTCGTGACTGATTTTGATGGCTTCCATCGGGTCAAGTCCAAAGGTATTGTCTTGCTCTACCAGGTAGAATTCCATGCCTGATTGTGCTTTGGCCGCGAGGATCTTTGCAAAGTCGATTTTGCCTGTTCCTACCGGCGCAAAGTTGCCCACAGAGTCCATGTCCTTCACGTGCCAAGCCTTGAATCGGCCAGGGTATTTTTCAAAGTAAGCCAATGGACTAGCTTCAGCCTTCGTTACCCAATAGAGGTCCATTTGGAAGTTAACCCATTCCGGATTGCATTTTTCAAGAAGGATTTCTTCGATCACCGTACCGTCGGCCATTGGCTTAAATTCGAAGTCATGGTTGTGGTAAAGGAGCTTGATGCCAGCGTTGAAGCATTTTTCTCCCAAGGTATTCATGATGGTAACCAGTTCGTCAGCAGTTCCTTTCATACCCAAGGTTTTGGTGGCTGGATCGAAGGTGAACATACCCATTGGAGGCACAGGGATCACAAAGTAAGAGATGCCTGCAGCCTTCACATCAGCTATGAGCTGGTCTGCATTTTCCATTGTCACCATGCCCATGTGAGCGCTGACTGCGGTAAGACCAAGGGAATCCAAATAGGTTTTAAACTCGGTAGGTGCCATGCCGTAGAATTTGCCGTCTTCGTAGTTGGCAGCTTCCACATAGGCATAGCCTGCGTCAGCCACTTTTTGAAGGGTTGATTTTGGATTGATAGCCATGGAGTCACGAACGGTATACAAGGCAAGACCACCCAATCGGGCAGGAGCGACTTCTGTTTCGGTTACTTCCTCTGATTTTGGACCACATGACGTGAAGCCAAGGATCAAAGACAACAATAGAGTAAGGCTGAGATTGATTTTTTTCATAAGTGGGTAAGATTTTGATCCTGAAAGATACCGATTTCCTCAAAAAGAAGAATGCTTCATTTAATTATTGTCTCATTAGTGAGAAAATAGGTTGTATCGAGCTTTTAGGCAAATCCAAAGATTAATGGAAAAAGAAACACCACGATCAAGCTCCAAATCAGGTAGATGGGTAAATAGCGCGCCACCAAGAGTGCGACGCCCGAAAAGGACTCCTGTTTATTTAAGGTTTGGAAAAGCTTTCTGGAAACTAGAATCAAATGAACCAGCATCAGGAGATTCACACCAAGCACGGCCAGTCGGTTTGGGGTGATGCCCCATTCTGAAATTCGGAACCCAATCGCAGACAAGGCAATCAAGTTAACCAAGATCGTGACGCCGGAGAGCAAGGTCAAAATCCATTTGGATGCCTTAGCCGGATGATCTTTGGAGGCCTCAGTCACCGAGAAGAAAATCAAAGCCATTACCCCAATCAGAAGCAGGTTGAAAATCAACAAAAACTCACGGTCATTGTAGGGGTCTTTTCCTCCCAAAAGAATCGTCGCCAAATAAACTGACAACATAACCAATACTAAAGGACTAAAAATCTTAGCAATGATGGGCGGGATCTTATTGACTAATTGTGGATTAGTCTGTGTAAGGTGCGTGGCAATTAGCGGTGCGGCGACCAAACCAAATACCCCGATATTCTGGAAGTAAAACGCCTCGATCTGCAATCCGATCAACTCAAAAAGGCCTACGGTCAACCCGGAAAGAAGAAGACCTGATAGCCCTAAAATTCCTCCCATGATGATCGCATCTGCATTGAATTCCAGGTAGGATAATCTTTTGAAAAGGTCTTTTCGAGATCCTTCTGAATAAACAAACCCCAGCATGCCCCAAAGTAAGAGCGGCAAGTGGATGCTAGCCAAGGTCAGGGTATCGCTGGTAGTAGATTTTGGTAGCAAATTGATGTAGCAAAGGGAAGCTAGGACTATACCGATTGGAAGTCCTAGATTCTTGAAGAGTAACTTTTTCTTTCGGATAAAGTAGGCTGCTACAAATGGGAATACCAGAAATCCCAGATTGCGTGGATAGAAGAATTCCTCATCGAGTCCTGTGAAGGCGGGGATTTTAGCCAATAACCAAGCTAATGCGGCGGCGAAAAGGATAAATGTCCAATCTGAGGTTGATCCCCATTTTACAGAGTCGGATTCATAAGAAAGTCGGGCCTGCCAAAATTCAGCTTGCTCTTTTCCTTGGATCTCCGGATACAGGGACTGAAAGGCAGTTTTGAATTCTGCTTTGTTTTTGCGGTAGAGTTTTTCCAATTCTTCAGCCTGGCCGAGATGGGAAAGGATTTGATCTTTCATAGTTAAAGTTGTGTTGGGTAAAGTGATGCTGATTAATTCCAATCTCCTGTGAGGGCAAAAGCCATGACAGCACTCAGCCAAAGGGCGACGAAGTAGAGGATGGTGCTGAAGATGATGGCGATGAGCTTTTGATTTCCAATAGTGAACCACCTGAATCCCATCAGGTAGAAGAATATCCCTCCTGTAGCTCCACCAGACGGGATAATCAGGAGTGGATAAAGCATCCACGACTCAAAGACTTCTTCTCTGGTGAGGATGACGAAAGACAAAAGCACAAAGGGAATGCTTGCTCCCAAGATGGCCGGAAGGGCCAATTCTTTGAAGGATGTAAAGGTGGATTTTTCTGCAATTTTCATAATCATATATTTTGAAAGTACTTTGTGATTCAAAGTGAATGGGTAAATTTTTTTTAGCCTTTGTTCTGCTTGATCAAATTTTCCAGGAATTCGAGATGTGCTCGGAAGGCATCTTTGCCAGCTTGGGTAGCCCCATAATTGGTAAGTGGTTTTCTGCCTGCAAAGGATTTTTCTACGAGGATGTATTCCGCATTTTCCAAGTACCTCAAGTGCGAAGCCAGATTGCCGTCGGTGACGTCAAGCAGTTCTTTGAAGGAATTGAAGTCAAACCGCTCATTGACCATCAGGATGGACATGATGCGGAGTCGGACCACATTTTCAAATGCTTTGTCGTAAATGCCTTCCACCTTATCGATCGTATCGGTAATACATCATGGATCCGTAGATCACATGCAAAATCCCAAATCCCAAAGCCCAACAAAGAAGCCCATAAACAGGGAAAAACGCGGCAACGATTCCTAAAACCAACTGTCCGATCCCGAGATTTTTGATTTCCCCCAAGGTGAAATGAGAGGCATTGATCAATCCCAAGCCGTAGAAAATCAAGGTAGCAGGAGCGATCAATTGGTAAGCGTTTTCATGGATTAGGGCGAAGGAAAACAAGCCTCCGGATACTACGGGGATGAACAGTGCTGAGAGGAATCGCTTGCTGGCAGGTGTCCAAAACTGCTCTGCTTTTCGCTGGCTTTTGCTTTGGCTGAGGAGGTAGGCCGATCCGATCGCCAACACCAAAACGGTCATTGCGACACCAAGCAAGCTCGTCCGAAGATCCGGCGTGCTCATCGTTTCAGTACCCATACCGTACGAAGTGCTTGGAAAATAGATCCAGTACCAAGCGATACCTGCACCGATGAAGGCATAAATCCCCGCCAATACGCCCGCAAGCCCACTCAATGACAGAAAGCGGGTACTCCGCTCCATCATGGACTTGATATCTGCTAATTCTTGTTCCGGTTTTCTCATTTTAAAAGTACTGTGTAACGCAAAGTAAATGAAGAATTTCTGATATCAACCAATTACTAAGCGATATTTTCTGGAAAATTTATTTTTCAATTCTTCTTGACAGCTTATAAACCCTCAGTTTCGAATTCCTGATGAAAAAAAACGCAGCCCTAATGGACTGCGCTTTCGAACTACTTGGATATAGGTATTTGAATACAATTTTGGAGCTGCCTTGGGTTTCACCACTCAAGGCCAAACTTTTAAAATAACCTTGGAGCAAACTGAGTCAAGTACACTCTCCAGTTTCTCCAGGTATGACCGCCTTCGCTTTCTACGTATTCGTGAGGCATGTTCATTCCTTTTAGCTTCGCGAGGTACTCCTGATTGGCTTTGTAGAGGAAGTCGGTCTTTCCGATCGCGATCCAGTATAGCTTGTAGCCATTGTCCATCTGGGTTTTAAGAGTTCCATCGAAGTTGCTGTACACTTTTCCGGTTGCATCTTCACGAGGCATGATTGCAGCTGAAAATGCACCGATGTAATCAAAGGTGTTCGGATAAAATCTTGAAATATGAATCGTGTGAAATCCACCCATGGAAAGACCTGCGATTGCCCGATTGGCTTTATCCGCTTTCACTCGATAGTTGCTTTCCAGAAACTTGATGATATCGCCAAAAGCGCTTTCATAGGTGCCATCCATGGTTTTTGCGATCATGAACTGAGGCTTGTAGAAGTTTTGATTGCCTTCACCGGGAGCGGCATCTTGGATGACGTTGCCATTTGGCATGACCACGATCATGGGTTTGGCTTTGCCCTGAGCGATTAGGTTGTCTAAGATTTGCGCGGTTCTTCCAAGATTGATCCAAGCTTCTTCATCCCCACCGGCTCCGTGAAGGAGGTAAAGAACAGGGTAAGATTGGGTGGATTTTTCATATCCCGGAGGAGTGTAGATGGTGATTCGGCGATCCATGCCCAAGCCAGGAGAATCATACCAGCGGCGCGTCACCGAACCGTGAGGGATGTCGTTGGTCTTGAATAGATCCGCATGTCCACCTCCGATGATGAAGATGTTGGTGGCTGAGGCCACATCACGAATCAGGAAGGGATTGCTTGGATCAGTAGTCGAAAATCCGTCGATGACAAAGGAATAATTGTAAAGTTCAGGATTCAAGACCTGCGTCTTAAGTGTCCAAACGCCATTCGCATCTTTGGTAAGTGCAGCCTTTCCCGGTCCATCCATTTGACCCATAGGGGTGTCCATTTTTACAGATGGGAGAAAATCTCCTGTGACCTGAACTTCTTTTGCGTTGGGTGCAAAGAGTCGAAAAGTCACCGAATTGTCAGCGTGGATTTCAGGAGAAATGATGTTTTGTGGCCTGAAGAGTGCTTCCTGTGCTTTTGCAGAGATCGTCAGCAAAAACACGGATAGAATAAGGAGAAAATTTTTGTTCATAGGTTTTTTGGTTCTATTGTCTCAAAGTGTGAAAATAGAAAAAGGGTTTGGAAAAGCAAAGGCAATTGTCACGAAGGGGCAAATTGGAAGCTGATTTCAAATTTGAATTTTCATCACAGAGCCGCAGAAAATGCAGAGAAAAAAAATTATAAGTTCAAGTCCTAGACTGGTTCAAGTCTTCAGACTTGGACCACCTACATGCAGTCCTGCCTACCGGATAGCCAGGCTTCAGACTGCTCTGGTTTAAAAACAGTCAATCAAAAATCCAAAAGGCTCAATCCTTGGTGGGAATAAGGAAGATTTTGGGGGAAAAGTTTTTGAACCACATAGCCACATAGGTTCACATAGTTTTTTAACAGGAAACACTCAATTCCCTATGTTTTCTATGTGTCTATGTGGTTTTAACGATTTGTGAGAAAGCAACCCTAATCTGGTTCAAGTCTTCAGACCTGCCTGCAGCAGGCAGGCTTGGGCCACCTGTATGCAGTCCTGCCTAGCCGCTAGGCAGTTTTCAGACTGCTTTGATCTAAAATCGTCAATCAAAATGCTCTCTTGGACTGATGGATAAAAAGGAACGAAATACCGATTACAAAAGCCCACCAAGGCAAATTGAAAATGATTGCTAAAAACAACCCGAAAAACATTGCCGATGCCAAATTTGGGAAGCTTGAACTTTCTCTTTTTCTGTAGACCAGCACCTGAAGGGCACAACTAAAGGATAGCAGTAAAATTGCCAGTAGCAGATTTTCAAAGTTTGAAGAAATCAACCCTTTCCAAACTAAGAAAAGCAGTTCTGGAAATACAAGCATTGCCAAGCTTCCCAATTGATAGCCAAGTTTAGAGTCAAGCGAAAGGGGTAGGCCGAGGGTCCAACTTTGATGGGTGAGTTCGCGGTCTGATTTTTCCAAAATCAGGGGAAGCTGCACATAGGTTACAATCAACACTCCAAATTGCAGCCAGCGGATGTCATAGTCTCCCGATTGGAAGGAAAAGAAAAACCCGTTCAAAAGCAGCAAGCTAAAGGCTTTGGTCAGGAGGAAAAGAATGGGTCGATGGTTTCGGATGGACAGGATGATCCATGTAAACCTCGGAAAAGTCCATCGGACCGAAGGACGGTGGATGATTGTTTCCTTAAGAGGCTGGTGAAGGGTTTTTTGGATTAGGATGAAGTTGAAAAAAATCACGCCAAAGCTTAGCAGCCAAAGCAACATGCCAAGAAAAAGAGCCTTTTGCTCCCAAGCGAAATAGCTCAAAAAGAGAAAGTAGCCAAGAAATGGGCTAAAATTGAGGAGTAGGATCTGACTCCAAAAACGTCTGAAATCCAGTGTCGAAAAAAGCCCCAACTGATGGAAAATGAGGTACTCATTTTTTCTAACCAATTCCACTTGAATCCGCAGATGGATCCAGCCAAAAAGCAAAATAGAAGTTGGCAACAGCCAAAATGCAAGTGGGTTTTTGAATAGAAACCTTCCTATAAGGATATGCTGTGCAGGTTCCATCAAGACTCCTCCGATGAGCAATATCAGCGTCCAGAATCCGAGTGTTTTTTGATAAAATGGTCGGACAAATTCAAGCAGGGCGAGCTTATCCATGGGATTGGATTTTGCCTGATTTCATGTGGAGGATGCTTGAAACGGGGAGTAATTCTATCGGACCGCGTTGGTGGGAAGTGATGAGGAAACTGGTTCCTTTTTCCACTTTGTTCTTAATGAGGTGGACCAATTGATCCTGCGTATGTGCATCGATGGTGGTGAAAGGCTCATCCAAAATCACCATCTCGGGGTTACCTAGGAAGGCGAGCAGCAAGGCGGATTTTTTCAACATGCCTGATGAATACCCGCCAATGGGATAAGTCAAAAATTCCTCTACATCAAATACCTCCTTTAGTTCGGAGATCTCCGCTTCAGAAGCCTGTTTGGCTTTTGCCACAAAGGCAATCAAGTCGTTGAGATTTAAAAACTCTGGGAAAGTGGGTTCAGCAGGCGCAAATCCGATTTTCCTTCGGTACTCCAAGGGCTGATCGAAAAGGGAAATACCATTCAATTCCACG